>JAFUBF010000510.1 GCA_017460325.1 Clostridia bacterium
TACCGCAACTGAACAGAAGCAGATTCTGTCCTCACGTAAGGAGATTATGTTATGGAAACAAGACGTCTGGTAACCAGAAGCGATTTTGACGGACTCGTCTGTGCAATGATCCTGAAAGAACTTAAGCTGATCGACGAGATCAAGTTTGTTCATCCCAAAGATGTTCAGGACGGCAAGGTCGATATCCGCCCCACAGATATTACCACCAACCTGCCCTTTGACCCCCGCGTCGGGATTGCCTTTGACCATCACGAATCCGAGCTGACCCGTCTGGAAGGCGTGGATTACAAGAATCGGTACATCATCGATCCGGATGCCCGCAGTGCCGCCCGTGTCGTTTTCGACTATTACGGCGGACACAAGAATCTGCCCCGTATTTCCGAGGAACTGATGGCTGCCGTTGATAAGGGCGACTCCGCGGATTTCACCCTGGAGGAAGTTCTCAATCCTACCGGCTGGGTTCTCATGAATTTCATCATGGATGCCCGTACCGGCCTTGGCCGCTTCCACGATTTCCGGATTTCCAACTATGAGCTGATGATGGCCCTGATTGATTACTGTGTCACCCACAGCATTGAGGACGTCCTGGCGCTCCCGGATGTCAAGGAACGGGTGGACCTCTATTTCAAGCAGCAGGAACTGTTCAAGGAGCAGGTGAACCGGATCGCCAAGGTCTATGGCCGCGTTGTGGTTCTGGACCTTCGCAATGAGGAAACCATTTATGCCGGCAACCGTTTCATGATTTACGCCATGCATCCGGAAGTCCAGATCTCCATCCATGTGGCCTGGGGTTTCAAGAAGCAGAACACTGCTGTCATGATCGGCAAATCCATCATCAACAAGGGCAGCAACGCCGACATCGGCGCCCTGTGCCTCTCCTACGGCGGCGGCGGACACCGCAACGCCGGCACCTGTCAGCTGGACAATGACAAGGTAGACGAGGAACTGCCCAAGATCATCGAGCGGCTCAACAGCCAGTGCACGCCCCTCTGATCCTGTCACAGACATGCGAAAAAAGCATCCCCTTTGGGGATGCCTTTTTCACTTTTCCCTTGTGATCGTGCCCTGGTTCATCCGGTAAACCGTATCCGCATACCGGAGGGCATCTGATTCATGTGTCACGATGAACACACTTTTCCCCTGCTCATGCGCATACGCCCGGAATGTCGAAAAGACCTTCTCCGTATTCTCATCATCCAGGTCACCGGTAGGCTCAACCGCACACAGAATGTCCGGCCGGTGCACCATGGCGCGGACAATGGCCATGCGGCGAAGCTCACCGCCTGAAAGCTCCGCAGGACGTGCCTCCCGGAGGTGCCCGATTCCAAAGTGCTCCATCTGTTCAAGAGCCAGTTCCGGCTGCCACTTCCGGCCGGTCATTTCCGCCGGAAGCGCGATATTCTCAAACACGGTCAGCGTATCAATGGCGCTGCGCCCCTGAGGAACGACACCGATTTTTTCATTCCGAAGCCGGGACAGATCCCGGTCATTCAGGCTGTACAGATCCGTTTCCCCCAGCCAGACTTTCCCATCCGTGGGAGGGAGAAGCCCGGCCAGCATATTCAGCAGAGTGGTTTTCCCACTGCCGCTGCGTCCCGTCAGGACAGTGACCTCCCCGGGATGCAGTTCAAGGTTCAGCGGATTGACGGCATAGAAGAAATTGGCACTGCCGGATTTTCGAAAAAAACGTCTGGACAGGTTTTCCGCCCGCATCATCTCAGTTCCCCTCCCTTAAGGCCGTACCGGGATCAATCCGACTCAGACGCCAGGCTGCAATCACACTGGCAATGGCCGAAACGACCATGGACAGCAGAATCGTTCCCGCTGCCAGCAGCAGGATCCGTCCCAGGCCCGGCATCAGGTAAGGCAGTCCCAGCGAAGTCTCAATCAGCTGGGCAAACGGGAAAAGCAGCGCCGAGGCGATGCCGGTCCCAAGTACCCCGCCCAGGAAGCCGCACAGCAAGGACTCTGTCAGCACCATGCGGGAGAGCATGCTCCTTGACGCGCCAAGGAGCCTAAGAACGGCAAATTCCCGGCTCCTCTCCCGGACAATCAGCAGGAAGGCCAGGAGAAGGATGACAAAGGCCAGCAGCCATACGGCGATAATGAGCAGCGTGATGGCACGGCTGATCCCGGCCAGACTGTTTGATACGCCGGTGATCATGCTGCGGGTCCGCACGGCAGTCA
>JAFUBF010000511.1 GCA_017460325.1 Clostridia bacterium
GAAGGACATATCTTGGTCGAGTGGATCCCGTGAGTGCAGAACTTATTCCCATGGCAGAAAATGGAAAATGGAACAGATCCAAGGTGGGAGACTCTGTAAATGAAACGAAAGCGGAAAGCACTTCTTCTCCGGAAGGAGTATCTTTAGACGTGATCGCTCAGTTAAATGACGTAATTCGACAACGCGATGCTGAACTCGCGGCGCTGAAACAACAGAATGCTCAAGCTGAAAAAGCGATTATCCAACTGCGTGAATTTCTCGACAAACAGATACTGTCCCAAGATGCTTAAACAAGAAAATTGTCTTGGAATTCGCGCTCAGATTACATCAGAAATTGCACTTTATTTTCGAATGCTTCCTAAAGGCACCCTTTGAAGTGTTTTGTCCATATGTTCTTCCGCTTGATGTGGATATAACTGTCTTGCTGGAACCGTTCCCTGTTTTCGTAGAGCCGCTCCCAGAGGACTGATTCGTGGTACCGGCAGGAGCAGAAACCTCAGATGTACCGGATGCCGGTGCTGCGGCCTTCGTGTTTTCAGTTACAGTTCCAGCCGGTGCAGCTGATTTGGCGGTGCCGGACAAAGTATTGGCCGAAGCCGCCGGTGCAGACGATGAATTCTCTGAGCCGGAGGACTGTCTGGCTGATGTGCCTGCCTCGGGCTCTCTGTCAGCGCGGGCATTCGTTTCGTTGCCGGCCGGCTCCTCATCTGCCACCGTCGCCGGAACATAGTTGATAATGGTGTCAATGGCTCCTGAAATCTCGTCGCCCGCGACTCCCAGAAGTTCCGCAGATTTGAATTCCGCCGGTCCTTTCTGTGAAAGAAGCTCCGGCAGGGTTTCATTCCCCTCCGTAATCCAGACGGCCTGAATGTTGTTGCAGCCCCGGAAGGCGGAATTGTTTACGGAGGTCAGCGTCGTCGGGAAGATGACATCCGTCAGCTGAGTGGCACCGCGAAATGCCTCACCCGGAATACCGGTCACGCCTTCTCCCAGGATCAGACCGGTGACCTGTCCGACAAAGGACGCCCACGGGTATTTCCCATTGGCAACAGCCGGAATCCGCCCGTTTCCCTCAACAATCAGGTAACCGGTATTGGGTTCATAGGTATAGGTAAAACCGTCCCCGAATTTCCCGGTGATGACATCCGTATCCGCCATGGCCGGAAGGGTTCCGAGGATAGAGACCATAAGCATTACGCTTAGGAATATCGCCAGAATTCGTTTCATGATTTTCACATCCTTTCATGTTTCATGAAGAAAACTGCTTTTATTGTATAAATACTTTTTTCTCCTGTCAATTCACAGAAAGTTTGTATTTACCATTTTCCCCGTAAAAATCGGGATCCTGTCCGGCCAGTTCCGGCACATCTGTCCTGGATGAATTCGTCCGTTTTTTTATTCCTCATTCACCGTTTTTCATGCCCTGGAGAATTAACGCGAAGGTAGGTCGGAAACCGGAAGGAGCGGAAACCGTATCTCGGAACATCTTATCGGGTCAGGTCCTTCACCCACCTGTATTTTCTGAAACGGATCATCACCCAGGGAATCTTTCCAACCTCATCCAGACAGGTACACGCATAAACAGCCAGGACCGGCCAGTGAAACACGAAAGCGCCCAGAAGAGCCAGCGGGATGGCAATGCCCCACATACAGACTGCAAGGCTGTACATATCAAAGAGGGTATCCCCGCCACCGTCTAGTACCCCGTTAATGGTTACTGTGTTCACGCACCGGCCAATCATGTAAATCGCCATGATAACCATCATACCCGTCAGATACCCTCTGGCGGTATCCGTCAGGATCACTGAACGGACCACAATGGGCGTCAGGGCAAGAACGAGTGCGGTAGAGAAGAAACCAATCACATATGAAATGTTCTTCAGTTTGATGCCGTATGCCTTCCCCATTTCCAGTCGTCCGGCTCCAAGTTCGTTTCCCACCATGATGCCAGCCGCACTGCCGATGCCGTTGCACACGCAGCAGATGAGATCGCGGATGACGGCTGCCACTGAATTCGCCGCGGCAGCATCTGCCCCCATATGTCCCATAATAGCCGTATAGGACGTAAATCCAACACCCCAGAAAAGCGAACCACCCAGAAGCGGCAGGCACTGCCGCGCAAAGTCACCGCCAAGCCCCCTGGGCTGCCGGAAAAAACGGTTCAGTGCCGGACGCAGAAATTCCTTTCGGGCACTGACGATGAAACACAGGGCCAGCTCTGCCACACGCGACAGCGTCGTTGCCAGGGCAGCACCTCTGGCCTGCATGCGCGGCAGTCCGAACAGTCCGAAAATGAACAACGCGTTGAGTAGAATGTTAATCAACACCGCGCTGCTTGAAATCAGAGTACTGGGCAATACGTGATCACTGACCTTCATCATCGTCAGATAGCACTGAGAGACGCCGGTCAGCAGATAGGAATAGCCTGCAATCCGCAGATAAGCACTGCCGATCAAAATCAGCGGCTCATCATGTGTAAAAATGTGCATCAGTGCCTCAGGGAACAGTTCGCACGCCGCGAAGAACAGAATCGAAATCAGGCCGCTGAACCGCAGGATCAGGTTAAACAGATCCCTCATCGTCTCGGAATCGTTCTTTCCCCAGTACTGTGCCCCGAGAATCGAACCGGCACCGGTTACAGCCGCCAGAAACATGTTCTGTACAAACTGAATCTGAGATGCCAGAGATACCGCTGTCATTTCCTCCTGCGCAATTCGTCCCAGCATCAGCGCATCCCCGGCAGCAACTGCCGCCAGCATCAGACTCTGAAGGGCAAATGGCAGGGCAAGCTGAATCAGCCGTCTGTAAAATACGCGATTGTCTATGGTCTGCATAAGAATCTCCCAACTGTTTTCGTTTAACTGACAGGTTCGGAGTTCCGATCTTCTCTGCCCCGTACAGAAACTCAGAACCCACTGCATCCAATCCGGTCACATTCATCCCCGCTCCCGGAGCCGCAAACAGAACTTTTACTTCGTGTACCGGGTTACCTGACCATCAGAATCCATCCGGTAAACCGTACGAACCCCTGACAGTTCCCGGCTGAGCCCACCATCCGAATAGTATTCA
>JAFUBF010000512.1 GCA_017460325.1 Clostridia bacterium
CAACTCTGGCATCATTTTGGAATGCCCCGCAGCCAAAAGCGCCGAGGATAAGATGGCGGTACCCGTGATGCGACGCCACTTTCAGCATTCCCGTAATCCGTTCAAGCATCAGGCATTCGTACTGTTCCTGCGAGAGTCCCTCCAGACCGTTGCGCAGCATGGGCGCCGCACAGGTCATGACGGACACAATCTCGGTTTCCGTAAGCAGTTCTCCGTTATCATCTTTCAGAATTTCCACCTGCGGATGAATCATGATCGCATGCGAGCCCATATACGTATGCAGCAATCTGTTGTATCGGTAATACGGCGCAGCCTGCCCGCTCTCAAGCGAAAGCAGCAGGGAACTCTTCCGGCAAAGATCCTCCTCCTGTGCCTTTGCCCCTCTGCGGACCCCGCCGCCGGGATGGACCGGATTCGCCAGGTTCAGAACAAGAACGGGTTTTGGATTCCCCGCAGATTCCTCACTCTGGAACTCCGCTGACCGCTTCCTCGCCAGTGTAAACGAATCCGTATTCTCACAGCGACAGGTACATTTGCCGGTTCCGGAGAGTTGATCCGGATTCGCTTTCGGTCCGATCCTTCGGACATCCTCCGGCAGATAGACCAGGGCCTGTTCCATTTCCCGGCGGGACAGTTTCAGTGAAACGTTCTTCCCCGCAAACAGGTATTCCCCCGCTTCCAGGATCTCCAGTGTATCTCTGAGGATTTCAATGTTACGTTCTCTCATTCATCTTCCCCCTTCTGCAGCATACACAACGTCATTCCATACAGGACCTGCTGTCCTCCCCCTTTTTCTGACAACCGAACATGTTCCCGGAGCTTATCCGTATTTCCGGGTAGCCGCCAGGCGATCCACGTTCTACCGCAGGATAATCTGCAGGATACCGCATCTCTGTCCGCAGAGCCCTCTATGCTCCGCTTTTGCCGGTATACAGAACCGTCCTGGTTCACACCTCCGGTTCATTTCCCTGACCGACCTGTTCTTTCCGGACAGGATCAACGGCCGTTGAATCTCCGGAACAGGCCTTCCTCTTCACGCTGTTTTATCCGGTCTTCCGGCCTCCGGAACACTATATCAGACATTGCCGGATAATGCAACAGCACTGCCTATCTGAAAGGGCAGGTATCCGATTCCTGTGCTCGGCTTATCCATTCATTGCCACCCGTTCTCCTCCTGTGATACATATCTCCTGTTTTCCCATCGGGAAAGAGGGTCTCTTTGCGTAACATGCACTGCGCATTATGAAAAGTCATTGGTTTGCCGCAAATATCTGCTCATGATGCATCAAACCCATCCGCCGAATTCAGCGGATGGGTTTAATAGGAAGCGTGTTTTCTATTTTCATTATTGGTCAAAACGGGAGCAGTTCCTTCCGTCCTCGTCAATAATCAGCCTGTCAGCCGGGAAACACCGACGGTCCCGGTAATCGCCGGACAGTATGTTCTGTACGATGCGGCCGGGAACTGTGTTCAGAGTGGATCCAGATCCGTTTTTTCCCAAAGCATACCTGAGGCATTGCTGCCAAAGTGTCCATAGCAGGAAACCACGGAGAACACCGGGGCGGTCAGATAGAATTTTTCGATAATGGCCGCCGGCCTCAGGTCAGCCTTTTCCAGCATCTGCCGACAGATTTGGGTATCTTCCATCCTGCCTGTACCGAATGTATTCACCCGGACAGACATGGGATCAGCCAGTCCGATGGCGTAACTCAGCTGTACCTCACACTGCTCTGCCAGGCCCTGAGCCACGACGTTCTTTGCCAGATAGCGGGCCATATAAGCTCCGCTGCGGTCCACCTTGGAGGCATCCTTTCCGGAAAACGCACCTCCTCCGTGTCTGGCATAACCCCCATAAGTATCCACCATCAGTTTTCGGCCGGTGAGCCCGGAATCTGCCGAGGGACCGCCTTCCACAAAGCGCCCCGTCGGATTGATAAAGATCTGCGTTTCCGCATCCATCATGGATGCGGGCAATGCGGGCTGTATCACATGGGCCATGATCCCCTCCCGCAGTTCCCGGATACCGATGGACGCATCATGCTGCGCGGAAATCACAATCGCCGCAATTCTGACCGGCACCTCATCCTCGTACTCGATAGATACCTGAGACTTCCCATCCGGCTGCAGGAAGGGAAGTTCGCCATTTTTGCGCACATATTCCAGCCTTTTGGTCAGCATATGGGCCAGTTCAACAGGCATGGGCATGAGTGCGGAGGTCTGCCGGCAGGCATAGCCGAACATGATACCCTGATCACCGGCACCGGCGTTCATCCGGTCCTCCTGCCCGCCCCGCCGCCTGATTCCTCTGGCGATGTCCGGGGACTGCCGGTGAAGATCGACGATGATCCGACAGTTCTCTGCATCGAATCCCTTCCCCGCCTGAGTGTATCCGATCCCGGCAATCACCTGTCTGGCTGCGTTTTCATAATCGACCACCGCATCCGTCGTAACCTCGCCGAAAATATGTACCAGATCCGTACAGGCGGTTACCTCACAGGCAACGTGCGCATCCGAATCCTGCATGAGAATTTCATCCAGAATCCGGTCTGCGATCTGATCGCAGACCTTGTCCGGGTGTCCCCTGGTCACTGATTCAGAAGTAAAAATACTTTTCCCCATCTCCGGCACACCCCCATCAGCTTTCTTTTGCCACCCGGGCATTCCTCGCCTCCCACAGTTCTTCGGCTTTCGGCGCCCAGCAGGCCGCATAGGAATGACACTTGGCGCACAGATGTTCTGCCGACTCAGGCGACTGCATGTCTGTGGATTTTGCTCCGGTTCTCTCTACCATCTCCTTCAGCTTTTCGGGATTCTCCAGCATAGGACAGGGCTGCAGCATGTTTTCGTTGAACGGCTGCCCGTCGTGATAGGCCATAAAAAGCGGAGAACGCAGAATATCCAGCAGACTTTTCTCTCTGATGTTGGAGTCGGAATAATGGATAAATACACAGGGATCGGCGTCGCCGTTTGCGTTGATATGGAAATAGTTCCTGCCGCCCGCGATACAGCCGCCAACAAATTCGGCATCGTTCTGGAAATCCATCGCAAAGAGCGGTTTTCTGGCTCGGTACTCCCGTACACGTCTGTACACTGTCTCCCTTTGCTGCGGATTCGGCAGCAGTTCCGGACTTGCGTCATTCCCGACGGGCATATAGTGGAAGTACCAGATAAAATACGCTCCGTTTTCGATCAACATATCCCAGTAGTCCTCAGATGTAATCGCATCATAGTTCTGACTGGTATAGCAGCTCGAAATGCCATAGAAGAGCTTCCGTTCATGCAGGATCTTCATCGCCTCAAGAACCTTGTCATATACTCCCGGACCACGGCGGCTGTCCGTTGCCTCACCAAAGCCTTCCAGAGAAATTGCGGGAACGAAGTTTTTTACCCGCAGCATCTCATCCGCAAATGCTTCGTCGATAAGCGTACCGTTCGTGAAGGCAAGGAACACGCAATCATCATGTTTCTCGCAGAGACGGATCAGGTCTGTTTTCCGCACCAGCGGTTCTCCACCGGTGTAGATGTACATGTGAACCCCTAACTTCTTCCCCTGGCAGATGATATCATCCATTTCCTCAAAGCTCAGGTTCAGCCTGTTCCCGTATTCTGCCGCCCAACAACCGATGCAGTGCAGATTACAGGCGCTGGTCGGATCAAGCAGGATCGCCCAGGGAATGTTGCAGTTGTATTTCTTCTTGAACTTTTCCTGACGGGGCGTACCGTCGAGGGTGGCAAGAATAAAGAAGTTGACCAGAATCGTTTTCAGCACCTCCGGGTCAACGTCATGCATCAGATGACGCACATAGGGA
>JAFUBF010000513.1 GCA_017460325.1 Clostridia bacterium
AAAGACCAGTCCACGGATCAGAGCAGGGCCGGATGCGCAGCATCCGTTTGCATACTATGGGAAATGAAATAGCTGCAGTGCCGAAAGACCAGTCCACGGATCAGAGCAGGGCCGGATGCGCAGCATCCGTTTGCATACTATGGGAAATGAAATAGCTGCAGTGCCGAAAGACCAGTCCACGGATCAGAGCAGGGCCGGATGCACAGCATCCGTTTGCGTACTATGGGAAATGAAATAGCTGCAGTGCCGAAAGACCGGGAGTGAAAGACAGCAGAATCAAAGGGAGCGGAAGAGATGCATACATTTGAAACGACGGTGGATCTGGATCGTCCACAGGAGCCGGCCATCTGGGAAACACTGGCAGTCAGCGGAGATCACCGGGCACATCGGATCCGGGTAAGAACAGTCCAAAATGGGACTGTTCTTTCTCTTTCGGGCGCCACGGTCTGGCTTTACTGTCAGCGCCAGGATGACAGTACCGTTCTCCTGCCGGGGACAACGGACGGGGAATGGGCGGAGGCAGAGCTGACCCGGGAATGCCTGGAGCTGCCGGGATCGGTTACCCTGACGCTGGTCATCCTGAATCCGGATGGAACCTGCCTGAGCGCAGCACGGACACATCTGCTGGTGCATCCGCCATATGATCCGGAAATGCCGCTTCTGGATCCTCAGAGCGCTCTTCCGTCCATGACAGATCTCCTGTATCTCCTGACGACACTGGGAGATGCCAGGACGGCTGCGGAAAGTGCGGCAGAGAAAGTGAGCCATGCTCTGGATACCATCCTTGCATCTGAAGCAGATCGGGCACAGGCGGAAGCGGCTCGTGCATGGGCAGAGACAGAGAGGACATCAAAAGAAGCGTCCAGGGTGCAGGCCGAGACGCTGCGGTCACAGGCGGAGCAGGATCGTGCCAATGCGGAGCAGGCAAGAGCAGAAGCAGAAACGGCACGACAACTGGCCGAGCAAATCCGAGTTACTGCGGAAGCGGAACGGAACAGTTCTGAACAGGAACGAAGCGCGGCGGAAACCGGACGCAACGAGTCAGAGACTGAACGGGTGGCTCATGAAAGCACCCGTATACAGGCAGAAGACCAAAGAATCCGGGCCGAATCAGAACGGACCACGGAAGAGCAATTCAGAATCCAGGCAGAAACGGAACGGGTCGAACAGGAACAGGGACGGCTGATCCGGGATCAGGAGATGCAGGCGCATGAGACGGAAAGAGCGGCGCAGGAAGCGGCGAGGCAGACTGCGGAGTCAGAACGCGCAGCGGCAGAGCAGGAGAGATCCGGAGCAGAGCAGGCCCGGGCAGCGGCAGAACAGGAAAGAGATACAGCAGAACAGACCCGCGTTGAAGCAGAATCCGCAAGGAACGAAGCGGAACAGGCCCGTGTCCTGGCAGAATCGGCACGCTCGAATGCAGAACAGGAGAGAGCAGCGGCCGAGGTGGGCCGTCAGCAGGCGGACACTGTCCGGGCGGAATGGGACCGTGAACGTCTCGAACTGGATCAGCAGATCCAGACCAATGAAACGGAAAGAACAACCCGGGAAGCGGCGAGGCAGGCGGCTGAAGCAGAACGCAATACCGCGGAACAGGAACGGATCCGGGCAGAGCAGATCCGGACTGAGCAGGAAAATGCGCGGCTGGCTGCGGAAGATGCCCGTTCTGCATCAGAACAGGATCGTGCCCAGTCAGAACTTGCCCGGTCCAGCGCGGAACAGAATCGGGCACAGAGCGAGGAAAGCCGGGAACTGAGTGAGACCGGTCGGGTCCAGGCGGAGGCGCAGCGCGTTCAGGCAGAAAGTGCCAGGCAACAGGCCGAGCAGGAACGGGATGTCCGGGAAGCTGAACGCATCCGGACGGACGCAGCACTTGCAACAGCAGAAAATGCCAGAGCTGAGGCCGAATCGGCCCGAAGCCAGGCGGAATTGGCTCGCAGTGAAGCAGAAAATGTCCGGATCCAGGCAGAATTGACCCGAAATGAGACCGAAAATGCTCGGACATTGGCAGAGCAGGAGCGGGCTCAGGCAGAGGAAACACGAACTCAGTCAGAGCAGATCCGCACTGAAGCAGAAAGCACCAGACAGGAAGCAGAGCATGCCCGGGCTTCGGCGGAATCAGACCGTGCCAGGGCGGAGACAATCCGGGCAGAGGCCGAGCAGAACCGCCTTCAGGCCGAAACGGCGAGAGCAGAATCGGAGCAGGCGAGATCGGCAGCAGAATCGGAGCGTGCCCAATCGGAGACAGCTCGGGCACTGGCAGAGCAGACAAGGATTACAGCAGAATCAAACCGTGCTGGGGCCGAAAATGCCCGGGCAGAGGCGGAAACGGATCGACAAACGGCTGAACAGGAACGAAGCCATGCCGAGCAGGAGCGGATCAGCGCGGAGCAGGCCCGGCAGGCGGCGGAGACGCAGAGGGAAACGGACTCGGCATCAGCTCTGGCGGATGCAAATTCGGCGCTTGAGCGGGCACAGGCGGCCATTGAAGAAACGGAAGCCTGGCAGCAGGTGACGGTGGAGGCGGAAACCGGCGAACCGGGCAGTGAGGCCACAGTCGTGCTCAGCCGGACGGAGTCCGGCATGCAGTTTCGTTTTGGAATTCCCGCCGGCCAGACGGGCCAGACACCGGCACTTGAGATCGGGACGGTGACCACGCTGGCATCAGATGAACCGGCCGCGGCCAGTCTGAGCGGAACCGCGGAACATCCGGTCCTCAGCCTGGCCATCCCGAGAGGTCTTCCGGGCTCTGGCAGTGTGAGCTCGGTCAACGGGCTCTGGCCGGACGATGAGGGGAATGTAGAGGTCCCGGTACCGGAAGTGGCGGTCATGGACCGCGCCACCATTGAACGCCTGACCCCCATTCAGGGGCAGACCTGATCCAGGGGAAAAGCCTTGCGCAGGGCTTTTACCATAGAGAGGCAGAGCGGCATATGGGCTTTGCCGGACGCAATGAACTCGCAGCCATGGCTGCAGCGGGCATTAGCCCGGAAAGGGAGGAAACATGGCGAAATATCTTGATTTGACGGGACTTGGACGTGTTCTTTCGAACCTGTTGGGTCTCCTGGGCGACAAGGTGGACAAGGTCGAGGGGAAGGGCCTTTCCACCAATGACTATAACGCCACGGACAAGGCTCTGGTGGATAAGCTGGCCACGGCGGACGCGGCCGGCGGTGCGCTCCTGACCACGGAGCAGGCCAACAAGCTGGCCGGCATTGAGGCAAATGCCAACAACTACACGCATCCGACGCATACCGCCCATGAGTCGGGCCTGTACAAGGTGACTGTGGACGGATCCGGACATGTATCGGGCGCGATTGAGGTGGTGAAGTCGGATATCACCGGTCTCGGAATCCCGGCCCAGGATACCACGTACAATGAGGCCACCAGCTCCAGTGCCGGTCTCATGAGCGCCACGGACAAGTCCAAACTGGATGGGGTGGCGACCGGGGCCAACAACTACACGCTGCCGGCGGCCACGCAGCAGGATCTGGGCGGCGTGCGCGTCGGTTCCGGCCTGAACGTTTCGGATGGCACGCTGTCGGTGCCAGGCATGGGTGCGGCCAGCAGCGCGGCAGCCGGAACGGCCGGTCTGGTTCCGGCTGCGGCGGCCGGTGATCAGGCCAAGTTCCTGCGGGCAGACGGCACCTGGGCGGAGCCGACCAACACCGAATATGACGCGGCCACGTCTTCCGCGGCCGGTCTCATGAGCGCCACGGACAAGGCCAAGCTGGATGCCTTCGGTAATGCCGATACGTACGCCCTGAAGAGCGATATCACCAACGTGTACCGCTATAAGGGCAGCGTGGCCACGGTCTCGGCGCTGCCTGCCACCGGAAACACGGCCGGCGACGTCTACGACGTGCAGGAGCGCGGGGTGAACTACGCCTGGACTGGCACGGCGTGGGATCCGCTGGGTGAGCTCTTCGCTCTCGACACCATCACCAATGCGGAAATCGACGGCCTCTTCGAGTAAGGCCAAGGGAGACGGCACGGCCGTCTCCCGATTCCTTTTTGGTGAGCACGGGGCTGGGAACCGGATGGTCCGGATCTGTCCGGACATCGGGTTTCGGCGAAGATACAGAAAGGAGCGGGCAAAGTCCGCACCGGTTTGTCAAACAATGATTCATATCAATCATACGGTGCCGAAAGCTAAAGTGACATGAAAGGAGGCGGAACATGCAGCTGGATGAAAACGGGCTGCGGGTACTGGTCCGCTGGCTCCTTGAACAGCTGGGTGGAAAGGTGGACACGGTCCCGGGCATGGGGCTGAGTGAAAACAGCCTGACCGACGCGGACCGTCTGATCCTGGATGGGCAGTATGAGGGCGCGGTGCCCGGCCTTGTTCCGGATGGACGGACAGCAGAGCCGGAGACGTTTCTGCGGGCAGATGGTTCCTGGGCACCGGCGGGTGTGCAGAGTGACTGGGAAGAACAGGCATCGGACAGCCCGGCGTTCATTCAGAACCGTCCATTTGGCCGGACACGGTTTACGGTCATCCCGTTGCAGACCGTGGTGACGGATACCGGCGGACAGGCCCTGCCGGAAGGGGACGCGTCCCTGGTGCCGGAGGACGGGGAACTGCTGGCAGAGTTTGATGACATTCAGTACACCCTGGTCCTGGAACCGGAGTATGACAGCAGCGGGATCCTGATCTGCATTCGTGCGGGAAACCGGTATTTTGAGACCGGACAGCGGGCGGATAACACCGGGGAGCCCTTCTGCCTGATCTTCTCCGGGTCCGATATCCGGCTCCTGACAGATGCCGGCAAAACCCACCGGATCATGGCCGAAGCAGAAATCCGGCGGCAGCTGGATGCCGAGTGGGTCGGAGATGCCATGGACCCCATTACGGATACGGAAATTGAACGGCTGTTTGCCGAGGCGGCGGATCAGGCATAGGCCCTGTCGCGAAGCGACAGTTAGTAAAAGCCAGGGCAGAGATGTTACGACTCAGGCAAATGGGGAAAAGCAAACCGTTCAAAGGGGGAGGAGAATGGACCGAAACGACAAGAACCTGCTGGATGATACCGGTATGGAAATGGTCAATGCCCTGCGGCGCATTGAAGGTGCTCTGACCGGACAGATGCCGGAGATGGAACAGATCAACTACCGGGACAACAATTTCAATCTGCTGGATAAAACCGGCAAGAAAATCGTGGCCGGTCTTGAGGCTATTGCCGGATCTGTTCCTTCATCCGGGCAGGCTGTACCGGCGACACCGGAACACAGTGGACTCATGAGCGCAGAGGATAAGACCAAGCTGGATGCATTCGGTGAGGCCAGTACCTACCTGACTGTGGATACACTCTCGGCCATGGGCGCGGCGGTGGTGGATACGGTGGAAGAGCTGCAGGATGCGGTAAAGGGGCAGCTGGCCATGGTCCGCGAAGACCATGGTCTGCGGATCTATGACGGCGACCAGTGGATCGTGCTCTCCGAACCGGGGATGACGGAACAGGATGTACTGAGAATCATCGGGGAAGAATCTGGCACGGAAAAGGATCCGTGACTGGGCCGGATGCAACGCATCCGTATACAGAAGGCTGATCAATGATAAGGCAGCGGTGCCGAAAGCCGGAGCTTGAAGGGGGCCGACTGGGCCGGATGCAACGCATCCGTATGCAGAAGGCTGATCAATGATAAGGCAGCGGTGCCGAAAGCCGGAGCTTGAAGGGTGCCGACTGGGCCGGATGCAACGCATCCGTATATGAAAGCGTGATCATTGGCAAAGCATCGGTGCCGTAAGCCGTAGTTGGAGGGTTACCGACTGGGCAGTGCAAAGTATCTGTATGTGGGCATAAATGCCGGCAGTCAGGGAATCCGGATAGCCGGAGCAGGGGACGGGGAGGGACAGAGTGGCAGTACTGGATGAAAGCGGACTGGGGATTCTCTGGGAGAGGATCTGTGCACAGATCGGGGCCTTTTTCGGAAGTCTGAGTCCTGACAAACTGGTGATTACCGATTCGGGCGGGAAGCTGGTCACATCGGCCTTTTTCGGTGTTCGCCTGAACCGTCAGATGATCTTTGAAGCGACTGCATCTGCGGGTGAGGGAATGCCCATGGGGCTGGACACGGAGACGCTGTATGTGACCATGCCGGAGGAGGATCTTTCGGTGGCACTGGAAACGGATCAGGTCACGCTTTCCATAGACGGGCAGAGCAGGAGGCTCCTTCGCCGGCATTACGGGGAGGATCCGGCGCAGGACCCCTGTATGCTGTTCGGAAATACCCGGTATTCAGGCATCGGCATCCCGGCATTTGATAGCCAAACTGACACGGGCGAGGACAGCATGGTCTTCTATATGGACGGCATCCTGGGTGTTGTGCTGCCGGACAGCGATGCGCACACGCTCTGGATCGGGCAGGAAAGCGCTGCCCTGACGGTGGAGGGAACACCGGAACAGGACAGTGATCTGGTGACGCTGAAGTTTTACCGGGACAATCTGCCCATCACAAGGGATGAAGGCAAGAACAGCCTGATTCAGCAGACCGGGCTCGCCAGTGCCAGCGGGGAAGGGGCCATGGCCATCAATGCGGGAACGGCCCGGGGACGGATGTCTTTTGCCGCGGGAAGCGGCACGGCGGAGGGGGAATACGCGCATTCTGCCGGGGTGGGCTGCGAATCATCCGGACGGGGAAGCGCGGCCTTTGGCATCGGAACGAAGGCTGTCGGAAGCGGATCGGCCGCCTTTGGAAGCGGGAATGTGGCCAATGCCCGCAATGCGGGAGTCTTTGGCTCCGGGACGTATGCCTCCGGGGAGGACCAGGTGGTCTTTGGCCGGTACAACAGCCCGGATACGGAAGGGGAATATGTCGAGGTGGCGGGAATCGGACAGTCCGGAAGTCGGGCCAATGGACGGACACTGGACTGGAACGGCAATGAATGGCTGGCGGGAACCCTGGAAACGGATGCCCTGATCCTTCGTGAATCGGATGGCACCCGGGTCCGGATCACGGTCCGTTCCGGTCAGCTGGTGGTTGAACCCATGGAGGAATGAGGAAGCAGCTTTCCGGGCATCGCTGACCCAATGGAAAGAGTTGCCGGACACGGACAGAGGAGGATCAATGGGATATCTGAATTTTACAGGCCTCTCGCGGTTTCTTGGGAAAATCCAGGAGCGCCTGAACGGAAAAGTGAATATCAGCCAGGGGGAGGACTACGAGGACTGCTACCTGGTGGTGAACGAAACAGGGGATCTGGAACTGCGGGATGTCCCGATAACCCTGGGGATTCCGGGGGAATGGGATCGGTTTGGCTATGTACGGATCAACAAAAACAACTGCACGCAGTCTCTTTTTACGGTGACCATGACGGAGCAGGGAGCGGTATTTGAACCGGACTGTGTGTATGCCTGTTCGGCACATCTGTACGGGGCAGGCGAGGAGTTTGAGAGTGATATCAGCTTTTGCATGTATACCGAGACGGAGGCGGAGACGGACAAGCTGATGTTCACCAACCATGTCCTGATGACCGGCGCCGTTTTCAAGTTTTATGTGCTGATCAATCTGGTGACAGGCTCAGTCCGGGTGTACTTCTCCACCACCGATGCGCAGGCATCCGTGGAGTCCCTGTTTACATCCGGTACGCTGTCCCGACTGGATTTCATCATCCGGAAAGTCCAGAAGGAACCCTATTAATGACAGAGGCAAGGCGGAGAGGATTGGATAATCGGAGGAGGTGCGCTGAATGATTCGGGCGGAGGAAGCGATTGCGGTAGGGCGCAGCATGATGGGCACGCCCTACTCGACCTATGACTGCATCAATTTCATCAAGGCCATCCTGAGAAAGGCGCAGGGCGGGGAGAAGAAGTATCAGACGGCCGGGACCAATACCCTGTGGCGATCCCGGGATCTGGTCAGCCGGCAGGAAAACCTTAATAATCCTGTGCCCGGCATGCTGGCCTTCAAGGCCAGCGGAGAGGATGTGCACCATGTGGGGCTTGTGACGGGTCCGGCGACGGTCATCCACTCCTCATCCGCCAAGGGGTGCGTGGTGGAGACGAACCTGCTCAACGGACAGTGGTCGTATCTGGCCGTACACCGGCTCATTGAGCCGGAGAAAGGGGAAGGCATGGACAGAGAAGATGTGGCATATCCGACAGATACTGACGGAAACTGGGCCGTGGTGGCCACGGAAAGCACGGGACTCCGGCTCCGGGCAAAACCGGTGAAGGGATCTGTCCTGATGGAGATCCCCAAAGGGGCGCAGGTGGAGATCCTGGAGGAGGGAGAGTGGCCGAAAGTGGTATATCAGGGCAGAACCGGGTATGTCCTTGGCCAGTATCTGAGGCGGACCGGAACGACTGTGCCGGAGAAAGGGAGCGAAGGGGCGACAGAGGGAATGGAAGGGACAGAAATGACGACCCTGATCTCCCGGGAGGGACAGGTCATCTCCCTGGCCGGCATCTGGCGGGTGGCCGTTGACTGAATTCAGGCGGTATTCCCGTCGGTCAGGTCTGGCTGGTTGACAATGTGGTCCTGGAAAGGATGCGGAATGTTGTGCAAAGGGGGCGGGGAAATGCAGAATTATCTGACCATGAACAACTTTGAGCTCGCGCTGGTGATTCTGCTGGCAATTTGCTGGGCACTGAGCATGATCCTGAATGCCAGGAGCGGTCTCCGGAAGGCGCGGGAGGAAAACATGCAGCCCGTGACGGACCTGCAGCAGCGGGTCAATACCCTGCAGACACAGCTGCAGAGTATGGAAAGCCGCTTACTTGAAATGGAGAGGCGGTCTGACATATACGGGGACAAGATGACGCTGGTGCTGCGCTCGCAGCTGTCCATCCTGTCCCATCTGGTGAACGGGAACTCCGTGGACAAGCTGAGACAGTCCCTGCAGGAGATCAACGAGTATCTGGTGAACCGGTAAGCATGGC
>JAFUBF010000514.1 GCA_017460325.1 Clostridia bacterium
GGCAGAATGATAGCCCTTGATATCCGCCATGGTGACCGGTTCGATTCCCCAGGCATGGTCAATGAGAATCTCTGCGTCGATGCCGAAAACCCTGTAAAACCATTCCTGATCCGTCAGGCTCCTGCGGGCCACATCGCCCATGGTAAACATACAGCCTTTGAGCAGCCGGTTGGATTTCCCCGGCCCGATCTGCCAGAAATCGGTCAGCGGCCGATGCTCCCACAGAAGAAGCTTGTAACTGTCCTCGTCAAGTGCCGCAATCCGGACACCGTCCGCATCCGGCGTGGCTTTCTTGGCCACGATGTCCATGGCGACTTTTGCCAGGTAGAGATTGGTGCCAATGCCGGCGGTGGCGGTGATGCCGGTTTCCCGGAGGACGGCGCGGATCATGTCCATGGCCATTACATGGGCGGGATCGGAACCGGTCTGCCCGGCCGTGGCCTGATACCGGTGCAGGTAGGGAGTGCAGTCGATGAAGCACTCATCAATGGAGTAGACGTGGATGTCCTCCGGGGCCACAAAGCGCAGATAGATGGAGTAAATGAGGGCAGAGGTACGTTCGTATTCTGCCATACGCGGAACGGCAATCAGGTATTCCACACGGGTACGTCGCTGCCGTTCATAGGTGTGAATGGCCTGCCGGGCCTCGAAGAGGCGGGGGCGGCCCGGGACGCCTTTTGCTTTCAGACTGGGGGAGACGGCCAGACAGATGGTCTGGTCGGACCGGGCCTCATCCGCCACCAGCAGATTGGCCCGGAGAGGATCCAGTCCCCGGGCGACACATTCGACGCTGGCATAGTAGGACTTGAGATCAATGCAAAGGTAAACCATGTGAACCTCCGAAACCCCGCCGGGACCTCCGGCCTGGGCCGGATTCAGTCCTGCCAGTGGCGGAGAAAATCGTTCCTGGTTTCCGGAATGTTCGGCAGTTCAAATCCCTTGCAGGCGAGTGCCTGCAGCTTGAACCGGATGAGTTCACTGTCCACGCGGCACTTGCCGGCCAGCTCTTCCAGAGAGGCGATTTCATGCTCATCGTAGAACTGGCGCATCTGTTCCTGCTCGAAATCAAACCGGGCACGGGGACTGTGGTACTGGTCAATGTGATCATGAATGTACCGGACGGTTTTGACGTAGGCATCGTGACAGAGATCATCCAGGATGCTTTCGTCCGGGATGAGGAGCTCGGCGTCAAACAGATTGGCATTTCTTTCCAGCCGGCCGTTGGAGACGGTGTAGAGAAACGTATCGCGGAACGCGCTGCCCCGGGAGGCGAGCGCATAATCCAGATAGGAATGACCGAGCTCATGTCCCGCCGCGGTTCGCTGCTGCTCTTCGCCTGCGTTCCGGTTGAGCCCGATGTACTGGATCCGCTTGACGACCTTATAGTAGCCGAGGAGACTGGCGGCGGAAAAATAGCGAAGCCGGATGTTCCGCGCTTCAATGATTTCAAACGGGTCCCGGGTGCCGTATTGTTTGATGGCCTGTTCGGCCATCCGGACAGCCTGATACATCAAGCGGCATCTCTCCCTTCAGTTGGTCAGGTCTTGCACAGAGGTACTCAAGTCCGGTGCCGTTTTGGACTGAACTTCTGCGCTTCTTCCTGGGAATCCCAGAAGATGGCTTCCATCTCGGCACGGAAAACCTCCCGGTCTTCCTCGGAGAGTTCGCCGCCGGCGTAAAGGGCCTGTGCCTGCTCAACCAGGTGACGGGCCTGGGCCATTCCCCGGGAACCGTATTTTTCCTTTGCCTGACGGAGAAATTCTTCCTTGTGCAGTTCCTGGTCAAACAGGACTGCGTCCATAAAGAAATCCGGCCGGACCTCCAGTGCCTCTGCCAGCTGGCGGATGGCCCCGGCACCGGGGGTCCGCTCATTATTTTCAATATAACGGATCGCGCGGTCGGAAAGGCCGCTGGCCCGCGAAAGGGCGGTAAGCGTCATCTTCTTTGAAAGACGAAGCGCCTTTACCTTGTCGCCGATGGACGCGTCGGGACCGAGAACGATATCCGCATCGAAATCTTTGCTTCTGGTAGGGGTTCTTTCATTTGTGCTCATGGAAGCCTCCTGTACGGGAGAATGCTCAAAATCGGAACAGATTTCCGGAACAGTGTTCACATTATAATCGAGCTCCTGAAAATCTGTCAAGCCCGTTCGGAAAATTTTTCAAACAGGGAGACGTGCCCAAAATATGTGGCAGTTCGACATTGACGGAGGGGCGGATTTTTATTATAGTATGGTTACATTTTGTATCTGTCGCAGGATTGCCGATGGTGGAGGTGGAACGTGGAGAATCAGACAAAACTCCGTTTGCTGTATCTGTATCAGCATCTGATGCAATGTACGGATGCGGAGCACCGGCTTTCCACGCCGCAGCTGATCGAAATACTCCGCAGTCAGTATGGAATCGAGGTAAACCGGAACACGCTGGCAGATGATTTCAGAATGCTTGAACAGGCCGGGATTCAGATCGGGGTCGTGCATTCTCAGCAGAATCAGTACTATTATGACGGAAACCTCTTTGATCCGGCTGAACTCAAAATCATGATCGATGCGATTTCCTCATCCCGGTTCATCACGGAGAAAAAGAGTCGGGAACTGATTGACAAGATTCTGACGCTTACGACGGATGAACAGGCGTCCCGCATGCGGCGACATATCCAGGTGGAAGGACGGATCAAGTCGGAAAATGAGTGCGGGTATCATGTGGTGGATCTCATCAATGAGGCTATCGAACGCGGGTGCAAAATCCGCTTCCAGTACGCGGATTACAGCCCGAAAAAACGGAAAGTGGTCCGCCATAACGGGCAGTACTATGTGGTGAGTCCATATGCACTTATCTGGGACGGGGACTACTATTATGTCATTGGATACAGCGAGATGCGGGGGAAAGTGCAGAGCTTTCGGACAGACCGGTTTTATCGGATTCCGAAACTGATGGAGGAGGACAGTGTTCCGCGTCCCTATGGATTTGACCTGAAAACGTATACCCGTGAAACGTTCCGCATGTTCGGTACGGAATCGGTGGAAACGGTGACGCTTCTGTGTGAAAACAGCGTGATGAATGCGTTGATTGATTACTTTGGCATGCAGGTTCCGGTGAGTATCGTCGATGAGGATCATTTCCGGACCATCCTGCGGGTCTGCCCCTCACCGACATTTTTCCGCTGGGTATTCGGCTGGAACGGAAAAATGAGGATACTGGGGCCGGACAGGGTATGTGAGAAATACCGTGAAATGGCACGGCGGGCGCTGGGCGAGGAACCGTGATCGGTTACGAAATGGCCACGCCGGACGGCGGGAACCGTTCCGTAACCGGACGGGAAATGCCCGGCGCGTTGCCCCGGGGGACGGAAAGACGTAAAGCAGGAGGGGACATGTTATCTGAACAGGCAAAACTGGTGATCGGAAAAACGGACCAGGAGGATGGGCAGAAGTGGCTCCCGCTCTGGATGCACCTGCGGGATACGGGAGCGGTCATGAGGTACCTGCTGGAGGCGTATATTCCGGAGGGGACGCGGGAGTATCTTGCCTGCGGAAATACGCCGGAGGAGCTGGAATGCCTGGCCTGTTTTCTCGGCATGGTCCACGATCTTGGGAAAGATATCGCGGTGTTTCAGGAATTCCTTTACGCCGGCATGGACGGAGAATGGCAGGAAAAGGCCCGAAAGAAGGGATTCCCGTCGCCCTCACCCGAGCTGCGTGGAAAACATGACCCCAAACATGCAGTTGCCTCGGCGGTTTTACTGGAGCAGGCGGGATGTCCGGCGGCGGTTGTCGAAATAGCGGGGGCCCATCACGGAACGCCCCGCGCAGATTCGAGGACCAACCGGGCAGAATATCAGCTGGATATGCTGCAGGATCATTACTACGGAAAATCGACCTCTTTCTACAGAGAAACGCAGAGGGAACTGCTTGACTGGGCAAGAGAGGAAGCCGGCATTGCCCGCCTTTCGGATCTTCCGTTTCCGACACAGGGTGCTGAAATGATTCTCTCCGGCCTGCTGGTGATGGCCGACTGGATTGCCAGCAACACGTATTATTTTCCCCTGATCGGCATCGGCGAGGAACCGGATGAAAGCCTTTATCCGGCGCGGATTGAAACGGGGATCAGGCGCCTCAGACTGCCGGATTACTGGCATCCCTCCGATGAACGGAATGTAGAGAAACTCTGCAGGGAGCGCTTTTCTTTCCCGAAACCCAACGAAATTCAGGAAGCGGCAGGGGAGATTGCGGGCGGACTGTGTAAACCCGGAATCATGATCATTGAGGCTCAGATGGGACGGGGAAAGACGGAGGCTGCGCTTTTGGCGGCGGAGATGATGGCCCGGCAAAGCGGTCGCGGAGGGCTTTTCTTCGGGCTGCCGACGCAGGCCACGGCAAACGGTCTGTTTCCCCGAATTGTCAGCTGGGCAGGGCACCAGGAATCACAGGGGTTGATTTCGATCCGGCTGGCCCATGGAATGGCGCAGTTTAACAGTCTGTTCATGAGCATTGCCACAAACGTCGGAGCGGATGATGCATCCGGTCTGGTTGTGCATGAGTGGTTCAGGGGAGGAAAGCAGGCCCTGCTGTCGGATTATGTGATCGGCACGGTGGATCAGGTTCTGCTGGCATCGCTGATGAGGCAGCACGTGATGCTGAGACATCTCGGTCTGGCAACAAAAGTGATTATCGTCGATGAATGCCATGCCTATGATGCCTATATGAATGTCTATCTGATGCGGACACTGGCATGGCTGGGAACGTACGGTGTTCCCGTGGTTATTCTTTCCGCAACCTTGCCGTGCGGGACACGATCCAGGCTCGTGGATGCCTATTTAAACAGACAGAGACAGACGGATGAGGCATCTTGGCGAACGTCGGAGCAGTATCCGCTGATCACGTGGACAGATGGCGGAGAGGTTTTTCAGAAAGCGGTTCCGCTGCTGGATGAACCGACACAGGTGGAAATTCACAGGACGACAGATGACCGGATCGGCCCAATTCTCAGGGAGCGGCTTGCTGAGGGTGGCTGCGCGGGAATTATCTGCAATACCGTTGCCCGGGCACAGCAACTGTATGCAGAACTGCAGACTGTTTTCCCCGGGGAAATGCTGCTGTTTCATGCAAGGTTTCTCACAGAGGACAGGGCGGAGATTGAACAGCGCCTGCTGCGGTATCTCGGGAAACCCGTCAACAACAACGATCGTCCCCGGCGGCTGATCGTTGTGGGCACGCAGGTGCTCGAGCAGTCACTGGATATTGATTTTGATCTGCTCATGACGGACCTGTGCCCCATGGATCTCATTTTACAGCGGATCGGACGACTTCACCGACACAAGGGACGGATAAGACCGGACCTGCTCCGCAAACCGGAATGCTGGGTGATCGGGATGGATGAGGACACGCAGAAAGTCTCAGCCCTGATCTATTCCGAATATCTTCTGAAAAGGACGGAAATGCTGCTGGGTGAACGAGTGGCGCTGCCCCAGGACATTGCCCCTCTGGTTCAGGCTGCCTATCGGGAAACGGATGTTCCGCCGGAACTTGCGGAGGCGTTTGAAGAACAGCCGCAAAAACGCAAGGAAGCGGAGGCAAAGGCGGAGTGTTATTGCCTGCGGTGGCCGCCCCGAAAGCCCGGAAGCAGGAAGACCATCTGTGGACTGGTGGATGTTCGTTTCAGGGCGGATGAACAAGAGGCAGAGGCCTCCGTAAGAGACGGCGAGGAAAGCATAACGGTCATACTGGTGGTGGAGTATGCGGACGGAATCGGACTTGTTCCGTGGCATGGAGGTGGAAAGCGTTATCATACAGGGCAGCTGAGCGAGGAGGAGGCGATGGTCATCGGCCGGGAAAGAATCGGACTGCCGATGAGGTTTGGCGGAAAGCGGGCAGGTGTGACAATCGCTGAACTTGAAAAAGCGGGGGAGCGTTTTCGGGAGTGGAAAAAGTCGCCGCTGCTTCATTCCGCGCTATTCCTCGTACTGGATGATACCCTTAATGCCCGGTTACTTGGATATGAACTGCATTATTCACAGAATGAAGGATTGGTCTGTCGGAAGGAGGAGGGAGGCAATTGACTCGGTTTAATCTGATTGATGAACCATTCATACGTGTGCTCGGAAAAGACGGGGCGATGCATGAAGTCGGCCTGAAAGAAGTGCTGATTCATGCACAGGACTA
>JAFUBF010000515.1 GCA_017460325.1 Clostridia bacterium
CAATCATGGTGGCAAAGGAGGCAATCAGGGTATTCCCCAGTGCATTCAGATTCAGCGGATAGGTATACAGCCGCCGGATGGTCTCAAGCGAAAAGCTGCTCTCCGGGAAAAATGCCTTGATGACCATGTACACAAGGGGCATCAGCTGGAACAGCAGAAGGAAATCCACAATCAGGAGAATGATAAACCATTTGACATCAAACAGCCAGGTCTTCTCTCCCATCATGAGAATCGCCAGCAGCAGCGCATCTACTGCAATAACGATGCCGATAAGGATAAATGTACGGCCATGGCTGACCACTGCCTGCCAGAGCCAGTTCACCTCATTGGTGGCAGTCATCCGGAACGCGCTCGGGTGTGATTCCTTGTCCCGGATCGACTTTTTGAATTTGCTGACCACCTCCGGGCTCTTTCCGTCCCGTTCCACCGTCACAAAGAGCGCCTGTACCAGTCCGGCCTGACGCTCTTTGCCGCCCTTTACCAGGGACTTTGCCGCGTCCGGTATCTCCGCCTGCGCATCCAGAATTGCCCGAACCAGATTCTGCCGAAGCTCTGTGACCTGCCCGGCCGGCACAGCGGCAATTTCCTTCCGGTTAGCCGTACTGACTTTGGGTCCGTCAATCAGGTAGGTCGCATACAGCAGCTTGAACAGCAGCTTCTCCCGTTCACCGCCGGCTGAATCCAGCAGCGCATCCGCGTCCTGCGTGCTGCCGCTTTTCTGTGTTTCCCAGACCTCTGACAAAAGACCGTGCGCCGTTTCGTTCATCTGTGCACGATCTGCCTCCGAAAGCTCTTCCAGCAGGGGTTTCAGCATTTCCTGCCATGCACGGTCCGTATACCCGGCCAGTTCATGAACAGCCGCAAAACCGGCCTCCGAACTGAAACCGGTTTCATCGTACCTTCTGAGCCCTCTCAGACCCGTTGCCGCAATCACCAGGCCCAGCACGAGAATACACAAAAGGATCAGTTTGGTAATGATCCCTCTCCGGTCCGGCTTATCTGCACGTCTATTCACAGCCGCAGTCATCCACATCCACCTCAAATCTTCTCAAGTTCCCGAAACCGGGAAATCCGCCGTTATACTCAAAGAGGGAAGCCGGTTCACGGCTTCCCTCCGTGGAGGATATCTGTCTGTTATTTGGTTGTAACGGTCTCCGTCCAGGCAGTGTTGATCGCCTCGCGATTCTTATAGGCATTCTCCCAGTCAACGCCCAGATCTTTCGCGATCAGCTCATTGGTATCAATGGATTCATACGGAATCTCTTTCATGTCCTTGAAAACGGAATGCATGTATCCCTGAAGGATCAGCTTCTGCGCTTCCTCGCTCAGCAGCCACTTTTCAACCGCCTCACAGGCCTCGATGTTCACATTTTTGCTGTGGTCCTCTGCCACCGTCATCACGGTAGAGGGGATCAGGATCACGCCGTCGTCCGGATAGATGCACTTGAGGTTGCTGATGGGAGTGCCGGCATCTGCCGCTTCCTTGAGTACTTTCAGTATGGATTCCTCAAGAATCATGATGGCGGCGCACTCGCCGGTCTGCAGCTTGGTGATGGCGGTGGAGCCGGACTCAATCATGACCTCGTTGGCCGCGAGCCCCTTCAGGTAGTCCGGGCCGTAGTGATTGTCCTGGGTCAGAGAGGCCACAGCCGCGAAGGTCGTACCGCTCGACAAGGGGTTGCCCATGGAGATATAGCCCTTGAGTGACGGGTCATTGGCAAACGCTTCGAAACTCTGCGGGATGGTCACGCCCCTGGCTGCCCATTCGTCGGCCATCTCGGGATTGCAGGCCAGAATCATGTTACAGACGCGGACGGGATACCAGTAGCCTTCCTCGTCATAGGGG
>JAFUBF010000516.1 GCA_017460325.1 Clostridia bacterium
AGTTTGGATTGTGGATCACTATCGGTGCCGAAAGACCCGGCAGCAATTCCTGAAGGGCCGGACGCGAAGCGTCCGCAAGATAAGTTTGGATTGTGGATCACTATCGGTGCCGAAAGACCCGGCAGCAATTCCTGAAGGGCCGGACGCGAAGCGTCCGCAAGATAAGTTTGGATTGTGGGTCACTATCGGTGCCGAAAGACCCGGCAGCAATTTCCAGCGGGCCGGACGCCTGGTTTGGTTTGTATCTGCATCGGTGGTGAAACCGGGTGGAATCAGAAATCGGGAGGGATGGGCGATGACGCTGCTCGAATACCGGATCTTCCATGCGGTGGTTCAGCAGGGGAGCTTTGCCCGGGCGGCGCAGGTGATGCATATTACGCCCAGTGCCATCAGCCATGCCATCAGTTCACTGGAGGAATCCTGCGGGTTTTCCCTGTTTGTCCGCAATCGCGGCGGGGTGACGCTGACGCATAACGGCTCGGCCATCTATCCCTTTATCCGGCAGATCCTGTCGGCGGATGATGTGCTCAGCCAGACCGTGGATGAGTATCGGGGCGTGCAGCGGGGCAAGGTGCGCATCGGGGCGTTTGACAGCGTCTGCATCGCCTGGCTTCCGGAGATTGTGAAGGAATACCGGAAGCATTTTCCGGGGGTGGATATCGAAATACACCAGGGGACCTATGCGGATGTCATTGACTGGCTGAAGACGGACACGGTGGATATCGGTTTTCTGTCCATGGAATCCACCCAGGAGCTGACCATCCGGCCGCTGTACCGGGATCAGCTGATGTGCATTGTTCCCAGGGGATTCAGAACCCGGACGCCCGGCATCATTACGCCGGATGAAATGCGGTGTGAGACCTTTGTGGTTCAGGGGGATGCGGTGGATGCGGATGTACAGGCCTTTATGGCCCGTCATCACTTCTCGGTCCATGCCTCCTGCCGGGTCAATGATGACCTGGCCACCATTGCCATGGTGGAGAGCGGGTTTGGCATCGGGGTGATGCCTGCGCTGGTTCTGGAGCGGTATCACGGGAATGTCGAGGTGGTTCCCATCGAGCCCATGGAATACCGGGAGTTTGGCATTGCCATGCTCAATCCGCACATGCTGCCCCCGGCGGTCCGGCAGATGGTGAATCAGATTGAGCGCTATGCCGAAAAGAAACGGTCGGAAATGCCGCTCATCAGTGAACCCAAAGCAGGGGGAACGACGGGAAAAGAGACGGAGCGGCGGCTCCGGTGAGAGAACAGAAGGGGGAAAGATCCGATGTTATCAACACTTGATATGCAGATTCTCGAGATTCTCTGCGAGGATCCCAAAGTTTCGACGGAGGAACTGGCAACCATGACCGGCTCGGACCGGGAAACGGTTCAGGAAAGCATGGACAGGATGCACCGGGAGGGCATTCTGGTGGGCATCCAGACGCTGGTGAACTGGGAGCGGACGGACCGGGAATCGGTCCGCGCGGTCATTGAGGTCAATGTACAGCCCCAGCGGGAGAAGGGGTTTGATGCCATTGCCCAGCGCATCATGCAGTACGAGGAGGTCCGTTCCCTTTACCTGATGAGCGGCGCCTATGATCTGCTGGTGGAATGCGAAGCGGCAACGCTTCGGGAGCTGGCACAGTTTGTTCACAGCCGCCTCTCCGTAATTGAGGGCGTGACGGGGACCAGCACCCACTTCCGGCTGAACACGTACAAGTACGGCGGAACCATTTTTGAGGCGCCGGAAACGGATCGTCGACAGGCGGTGATGCCCTGATGGATTTGACCAAGGTATTAAACCCGCGGGTGGCATCGGTCAGGCCCAGTGGAATCCGGAAGTTCTTCGACATTGTTCAGCGGATCCCGGATGCCATTTCCCTGGGTGTCGGCGAACCGGACTTTGTCACGCCGTGGCCCATCCGGGATGCGGCCATTCAGTCCATTGAGGAGGGACGGACACAGTACACCTCCAACTGGGGACTGCCGGAACTGAGAGACAACATTGCCAGGTATCTGCAGACGCGCTATGACGTTTCGTATGATCCCGCCAGTGAGATTCTGGTGACGGTGGGGGCCAGCGAAGGCATTGATCTGGCCATGCGGGCCCTGGTCGTGCCGGGGGATGAGGTCCTGATTCCGGACCCGAGTTATGTCAGTTATGCGCCCTGCGTGATTTTCGCCGGCGGGACGCCGGTGCCGGTGCGTACGCAGGCCGAAAACGGATTTGCCATCACGCCGGAGGCGCTGCGGGCAGCCATTACGCCAAGAACCAAGGCCCTGATCCTTCCCTATCCCAACAATCCCACCGGCGGGGTGATGACCCGGGAGGAACTGGAAGCCCTGGCGGACTGCCTCCGGGATACCGACATCATGGTCGTTTCGGATGAGATCTATTCCGAACTGATCTATGAGGGGCATGTGCATACGGCCTTTGCCGCCATTCCCGGAATGCGGGAGCGGACCATTACCCTGAACGGCTTTTCCAAGGCCTTTGCCATGACCGGATGGCGTGTGGGGTACGCCTGTGCCCCGCGGGAGATCATGGTGCCGATGTTCCGGATTCACCAGTACACCATGCTCTGCGCTTCCATGCAGGGACAGGTGGCGGCCAATCAGGCACTGAAGCGGGCCTTTGCCACGCAGTATGAGGACGTACGGAAAATGGTGGCTTCCTATGACCGCCGCCGGCGCCTGATGGTGGAAGGGTTCAACGCCATGGGCCTTAACTGCTTTACGCCCCGGGGCGCGTTCTATGTGTTCCCCGGCATCCGGGCAACCGGAATGAGCAGTGAGGAGTTCTGTACGGAACTGCTGGAAAAGACCCATGTGGCCTGTGTGCCGGGGACGGCCTTCGGGGAATCCGGCGAGGGCTTTATCCGCTGCTCCTATGCCACCAGCATCGAGAAACTGCGGGAGGCGCTCCGGCGGATGGAAGCGTTTGTCCGGGGTGAAATGTGACAGAATTGTGGCACAGGGATGAACGTTTTATGTCATTTCGCGGATGGAGATTGTAATTTGAGGCTGGCACATTGTATAATAGCCCCGCTTTCCTTCAGAATCTCAGGAAACTGACAGGACGGAGCGACAAAATGGAGGTTGAACAGATGAAAAATACGTTTCTTGTACTTACGCTGATTCTGGCGCTGCTGGTTTCCGGATTTGCGATGGCAGAAACGGCCGCGGAGTCAGATCCGGTTCTGGCAACGGCGTGCGAGGGTGAACTGACGGTCACACTTTCCGAAGTGAAAGCCGACTATGATGAGATGCTGGCCTATTATGCCTATATGTACAGCATGTACGGCATGCAGGTGGACGAGTATGACACGGAGTTCCAGTCGGAAATTGCCCAGATGGTGGTGGGCAATGCCATTGATGTGAAAGTCGTCCGGCGCTGGGCGGAGGCCAACGGATATGAGCTGACCGACGAGCGCAGGGAAAAGATTGAAAAGGCTGCTGCCGAGGAACTGGCCGAGGCGAAGGAGTATTACAGAGAGTATCTGGCGGGATCCGGAGTTGAGGGCGAGCAGCTTGAGCAGATGCTGGAGGAGGAACTGGCCGCCGGTGGATACAGCTTGGAGGCGTTCACGGAAAATCAGACGCTCCGGGATATCATTGCCTATGTGACGGAGAAGTCCGCTGAGGGCATTACGGTAACGGACGAGGAGGTCCGTGAGCAGTTTGCCGCGACCATTGAGACAAAGAAGAAGGACTATGCGGAGAGCGTGGATGCGTTCATCGGCGAATACCTCACCGGCAGCCCGATCTATGTGACGCCGGAGGGAATCCGCGTCGTCAAGGTGATTTACTTTGAGCCTGACAGCGCGGCAACGGATGAGACGGGCAGCACGGAAGCTGCGACGGATGAGACGGGTAGCACGGAAGCTGCGACGGATGAGACGGGCAGCACAGAAGCTGCGACGGATGAGACGGGCAGCACGGAAGCGGCAACGGATGAGACCACTGCCGGGACAGAGAAAAAGGCAACGGGCGCTGAGCGTGCAGCCGAGGCCCTCAAACAGATCACGGAAAAGACCATGACCTTTGAGGAGGCCATGAAGGCCTATAACGAGGATACCTCCTCTGAGGAGGAGATGAACCGGGGCTATCCGGTGGCAGAGGGCAGTGCCTATTACAGCGAGGAGTTTATCAAAAACGCGCTGGCGCTTGAAAAGACCGGGGATGTGTCGGAGGTTGTCACCACCGATTACGGTTACTTCATCTTCCTGTATGACCGCGATCTTGAACCGGGCGAGGCCAGATTTGAAGACTTTGCCGAGACCGAGAAGGAGACACTGCTGGAGACCCGGAAGGAAGAGGCATACAATGCCCTGATCACGAAGATCATTGAGGATGCAAAGGTCGAGACGAAGGACCTGACGGTTCTTTATCATGTCTATACCGGCCAGGCCATGAGTGATTTCAGCGCCTTTGCGCTGCTGACCGGGGACGTTTCCCTGCTGGATAAGCCGGAAGGGGAGGCCGTGGCCAGCGTTGAGAGTGGCGCGGCGGTGGAAATTCTCGGACGGATCACCGTAAACGAGAAGGAATATGCGTTCATCAACGTCCTTGGAACCGAATTTAAGGGATATGTTCCGGCAGAGCAGCTGACGGAGACGGATGAGACCACAGCCAAAGGAACGGACAACAGCGCGAAAAAGGTGGAAGCGCAGAAAGTGGAGTCGGCGCTCCCGATCTTTACCGTGGTAATGAAGGATGGTTCCCTCATCTACGGCGAACTGTATCCGGCCATTGCACCGGAGACGGTGGCCAACTTTGTGGATCTTGCCGGGAAGAACTTCTATGACGGACTGAATTTCCACCGCGTCATCCCCGGATTCATGATTCAGGGCGGTGATCCCAACGGCGATGGAACCGGCGGACCGGCCTATACCATCAAGGGCGAGTTCTCGCAGAACGGTGTGGAAAACAGCCTTGAACATACCCGTGGCGTCATTTCCATGGCGCGTTCCAGCGAATTTGATTCTGCCGGAAGCCAGTTCTTTATCATGCACGCGGATGCGCCCACGCTGAACGGTGCTTACGCTGCCTTTGGCATGACCCTGGGCGGATTTGACACACTGGATGTCATCGCGTCCACGCCGACGGATGTCAATGACAAGCCGAGAGAGGATCAGGTGATCCGGACGGTCTTTGTGGAGACCCACGGCGAAACGTACGAGTTTACCAGGATTGAAGACTGATACACAGACAGAAAACAGGAGATCCCGTGATGGGATCTCCTGTTTTGTTGGGGCTTATTTGATGGTGACGGTTCCGTTCATCCCGGGATAAAGAGGCACTTCGCCGGACACGCTCAGGCGGACATCATAATAGGTGGCGTTCTGCCGGGGGCTCCCCAGGGGGTAGATGCGCAGCACCGTGCCGGTGAAAGTGCGATCCGGATAGGCATCCAGGGTGTAGGAAAGGGAATCACCCACACGAACGGAGGGGAGGTCCATTTCATCCAGTTCAATGCTCAGTTCCAGTTTGCTGAGGTTCTGGATTTCACACAGGAGCTGGCCCCGGGCAACGGTCTGTCCGCCCGTAACCGGCAGAGCGGAGAGAACACCGGATACGCCTGCCGGAATGCTCAGGGACTGACCCGGGGCGGCCAGGATGTCGAGGGTTTCAAAGAGCCGGTCTCCGGTCTGAACGGGAGTCCCCGCTGTCGCAAGAACGGAGACGATGCGGCCCTCTCCGGTGACGGTAATGTCCGGATATCGGTGAACCTTTCCACGGCCGGTTTCAGAGTCATTGCTGTGCCCGCTGTCGCGATAGCAGCGGACGGTATCACCAGGCTCGAAGGGGCCGGTCAGGACTTCCACGGTATAATTGTCGCCGTTTACGGAGGTGACGCGTCCGGTTCCCTTGTCATTGCCGTTTTTCAGGTAGAGGAATTCGCCGGCGTGCAGATACTTGTTTTCATCATCGTCATAGGCCTGCGAGTTACTGGCGGCAAGGTACAGCGGGTGGACCGGCTCAATGACGGCCAGTGCGCCGTAACGGCTCTGGACCCGGCCGGCGTCATCGCCTGCGGCTGCATAAACAGCCACGAGTTTTCCGGCATCCGGGGAATAGACGGGCGTGGTCTGATAGGTAAAGAGGATATCCTCTGCGGATACGACGTCGCCCTGCAGCCAGTCAAAGGGAAGAAGGGTGCCGGCACAGGGGGCGGTGATTTTGAAGGTTTCCGGCGCCACAATGGTGGCATCCGAGGTGGAGGCCAGGGCAGCGATGGAAAGCAGGCAGAGCAGGAGCGCCAGGAGGACAGAGTTTTTCATGGATGATTCTCCTTCAAGCTTATTCGACGGATTTGAGTGCTTCGACCATGTCTATCTTCTGTACCTTGCGTGTCAGCAGAAGCTGGAGGAAGAGGGAAAAGGCAAAGGTGATGACAGAGGCCAGCACGATGGAGCGGATGGCGGGTGAGCCGCTGTAGAAAGCGGTTTCAGGCTCGCAGGAATGCATGATGACATCGGTAAGAAGGATGCCGGGGAAAATGCCGAACGCGATGCCGAACAGGGTCAGAATGATGTTTTCCTTCAGGATCAGGCCCCGGATTTCGCGTTTGTGATAGCCCAGCACCTTGAGGGTGGCGTATTCCCGGATGCGTTCAACAAAATTCATGAGGCCCATGTTATAGCAGATGACAAAGGCCAGGGCCAGGGCGATGCCGGTCAGCAGGTTGAATACGGAGGACAGTGTATCCAGCATGGCCAGCGTTTCTTTGATCTGGTCGGCAGGATAATCAACCCGTGTGACCTCCTCCAGATCCTCAAGCTGCCGGATTCCCTGTTCGGTGGGGTGCAGCGCCTGGATGGTGGTGGGGATGAAGCCGCCCTTTCGCTGCCGTTCCCACACGGAACGGGACAGGTAGATTCCCTGGGAAAAGTTGTTTTCAACTACCGCGAGAACGGGAATCGTGAGGGCAGTCTCTTCGCCGGGGAGCCACAGTTCCACAGAGTCCCCGATGGATACGTTCAGAACGCGGCTGAGTTTGTATGTAATGGCGGCACCGTTTTCCGGAAGGGTGACCGGGGTACTGCCCGGTCCCAGATTCTGCAGCTGCTGCTGATCCTCAAGAACATTGAGCAGAACGGTTCTCGAACCGTTCGGGGTTCGCAGGGTAATGGATTTGGACATGACGCATTCAACCAGTTCCGCATCAATGCGCCGCTCATAACTCTCCGCCCTGTCCGGGTGACTGTCCAGTGAGGCGGTGACATCGTAGTGCATGGTACGGAGGTAATAGTTATAGGCCAGGGTCTTGACCGAGTCCTGCAGACCGAAAGAGGTAATGATGAGCATGGTACAGAACAGAATGCCCAGGGTGAACATGAAGGAACGCATTTTGTTGCGCAGCAGGTTGCGGATGATCATCTTTCCGTTGAAGGAAAGGTGATTCCAGATCAGCGAGATGCGCTCCATCAGGAGGCGTCGGCCGGATTTGGGCGGCTTTGGCCGGAGCAGTTCTGCCGGGGTTTCCCGGGCCGTCTTCCGGTAGGCCCGCAGGCAGATCCCCATGCTCATGACCACGGTCAGTGCAACCATTCCCCAGGCGGGAACGGAGACGGGCGGATGCAGCCGGTAGGGCATCTCACTCTGGCCCAGCAGGGCATTCCAGAGAATGACCGGGAGGGTGTAATGACCGATCAGCACACCGAGAATGCCGCCGATCAGGGAGGGAACGATGGAATAGGAAAGGTAGTGGTTGCGGATCGCCCGGGGGGAAAACCCGAGAGAGACCAGTGTACCGATCTGCAGCCGCTGGTTGTCAATCATGCGTTCCAGGGTCGTCATGACGATCAGGGCGGCAATGAAATAGGCCAGCAGCGGGAAAATGAGGGTCATGTTTTCAAACATCTGCGCATCGTTGTTGATGCGGGAGGTGCTTTTGTGGGCCCCGTGATCCACAATCAGGGCCTCCGGAAAGATTTCGTTGATCCGTGTACTGAGGTCGGGGAGATCTGTTCCGGGAACGGCTTTCAGGACAACCTGACTCAGGGGAACATTCGGGAAGGACAGACTGTTGGCCAGAATATAGCCGTAGGTCTCGGGATCGGCTGCCACATCCTTTGAGACGACGATGAATTCCGGTGAGGTGACAATTCCCCGGATAACAAAATCGGTTCGCTCGCCGTCCTCCCGGAGGGATACGGGATCACCCGGATGCAGTCCGTGGGCTTTGGCAAAGCGCTCCTCCATCAGGCAACCCCGCAGGTCAGAGGAATCCAGCAGGGCGCCTTCCCGGAGGAGGGGAATGTTGATGTCCATGGGACCATCATACAGGACCACGTTGAGGCGGACATCTTTGCCGAGCCCGTCGGCATCCATGTCAAAACTGGCCCGGGCGCGGAGCTGCTGAATCCCTTCGATGTTTTTCAGTTTTGCCATCGTGGCCCGGTCGGCTCTGGGCAGCGTAATGAACAGATCGGCCAGATTGTTTTCCTCGAAATAATGGTTTACGGTGACGCGGACCATGCGTGCCGTTCCATCCAGGGCGGAAAAGGCAAAAGTGCCCAGAGCGCACAGAGCAATGATGGAAAGAAACTGCATGGCAGCACGCATCATGTCCCGTCTCAGCTTGATGCCAAGCACATTTTTGTTTGCTTTTACCATGAAATTTCCTCTACACTTTCCGGATGCTCCTGCGTGTCAATGGAATCCACGGTTCCGTTTTTGACATGGATGATACGGTTTCCGAGGCGGGAAATAGTGGCATTGTGTGTGATAACGACGACTGTGGCGCCGTGGTTGCGGCTGATGTCGGTGAGCAGCGAGAGAACCTGGACGCCGGTTTTGGAATCGAGAGCGCCGGTGGGTTCATCGCACAGAAGGAGTGCCGGGTTCTTGCACAGGGCTCTGGCGATGGAAACACGCTGCTGTTCGCCGCCGGAGAGCTGCGCGGGAAAATTGGAAAGCCGGTCGGAAAGACCGACCTGTTCCATGACCGTGCGCGGGTCAAGGGAATTCTTGCATACCTGACGGGCAAGCTCAACGTTTTCAAGGGCCGTCAGATTGGGCATGAGGTTATAAAACTGAAAGACAAAGCCCACATCGGTCCGTCGGTAATCCGTGAGCTGACGGCCGTTCAGGGAGGTCACTTTCCTGTTCCCGACGACGATGGTTCCGCTGGTGGCCTTATCCATCCCGCCCAGCAGATTGAGCAGAGTGGTCTTCCCGGCACCGGAGGGACCGAGGACGACACAGAATTCGCCCTTTTCGATTTCGAAGTTGACATCATCAAGGGCGCGGACAACTGTCCCGCCTGAATTGTAATGCTTTGATACGTGACTGAAGGTGATGTACCCCACAGGTTTTCTCCTTCCGGAATGACGGAGACAGGCTCGGTCATTGATTTGTTTGCCCCTGTAAATACAGGAAAGCGTTCTGAATTTACGGATTACTTTATCACACTCATTTGGGAATTTCAAGAAAGGCTTTGCAGGAGTCAGTGCCGGGGCATGGACAGTACGGATGAGAAGCGACAGTGCTTGCTCAATGTGTCCGAAAAGGAAATGGAGAATTGCAGAAAAAACAAACCGCCACTTCCAAACAGTGACGGTTTGTTTCGCGAGCCTCTGATCGCATAACAGCTCGAACTTGAGGAGCAGCTGTTGAGCATCGCTCTTTGCTCTCCATTACAGGCGGCAGAAAAATGTCAGGCCTGTCGAAAAAAGGATTGACAGGACAGTGGAAGAAGAGATACTATCAGTACGCCCCGAAAGGGGCATGATGAAGAGCATCTCTATGCTTGGCGGCTGTTCCTACGCTGACCGAAAGGAAGTGTAGTAGTTGCCGATTACTTTAACGTTTCATATCGGGACTTTTACCGTGACTATATCTGTCCGGAAGACCTCGAAAAAGACGTCAGAGGATCGCAGCGAAAAAACAACCGCCACTCCTGGAAAGTGACGGTTTGTTTCGCGATCCTCTGATCGCATAATATCCCAAACTTGAGGAGCAGCTGTTGAGCTTTGCTCTTCGTCTTTTATTATAGGCAGTTTCAGAAAAATGTCAAGCCTGCCAGGAAAAAGTATTGGCAAAATGGAGTCAGAGGACGGCAGCAAAAAAAACAACCGCCACTCCGAAACAGTGACGGTTTGTTTCGCGATCCTCTGATCGCATAACAACTCGAACTTGAGGAGCAGCTGTTGAGCTTTGCTCTTCGTCCTCCATTATAGGCAGCTCCGGAGCAATGTCAAGCCTGTTTGAGATGAAAAAACGGCATAAATGTTCCGTTTCCCACGGAACTGATTCAGATTTCTGTGAAAGTCGGGTTTTGCTCGCTGCTGTATCCGGTTTCCGGGCCTGGGGGACATTCGCTGAGCATGATGGCAACGTTACCGGCCCCGGGGGAAACTCCGAAATCCCTGCGCACGGCCTATTGCAAAAGGAAAGGGAAATTGATATAATGCGCGAGTGCCTTGCAGGTATGAATGACATTTTGGGTTTTATCAGTCGGGATGACCTCCGTACTGAACCGATATAAATGATTTCTTGATATCACGAAGCGCAGATCAGTGCGCTTCTTTTGTATGTATTTGAAAGGAACTTCATGGCTAGAACAAATATAAAATCAAATTTGGGAATGAATACAAAATCAGGCCCGACGAAAAATGTAAATAACTGGAAAAAGCCGGCACAGCCGGCGCCGGCAAAGAGAACTCCGGCAAAGCGGAGCGGGAAAATGCCGGCAGCACCGGAGAAAAGTGCACCGGAAAGAAGTGTGGCACCTGCTCAGGCGCCCGCGGTCGGCAGAAAGAGGGCACCGGTGCTCCGTCCCTTTGGGGCGCGGGTTCCCGGGAATGTGCCAGCACCGGATGGCAGGGAAGCCGCCGGTCGCCGGATGCAGGGGCAGAACAGCAGTTCGCACGGGAAGCGGAAGATCACAATACCGGTGTCCCTTCGGGATGAGCCGGTTATTTCTCAGAACCTGACATTTGTCGGGAAAAAGCCGAAAACGCTGCGGTCTTATGCCAGTGCGCATGTCCCGAAGGGAACCCTTCGGATGATCCCGCTGGGCGGCATGTGTGAAATCGGCAAGAACATGACGGCCTATGAGTACGGAAATGACATCATCATTGTGGACTGCGGTCAGCTGTTCCCGGATGAGACGATGCCGGGCGTGGATGCGGTCATTCCTGATTTTAAGTATGTGGTGGAAAACAGGGATCGTGTACGCGGCATTTTCATTACCCACGGACATGAGGACCACATCGGCGGTCTGCCCTACCTCCTGGAACGGCTGAATGCGCCTATCTACAGCGGCCGGATGACCATTGAACTCATCCGTTACAAGCTGAACGACCGCGCAGCCGGGCTGGCCAGGTCCACGAAACTTACGGTGGTGGAGGACGGCGAGACCATTCAGGCCGGCTGTTTCTCCGTGGAATTTATCCACGTGAACCATTCAATTGAAGATGCGTTCATGTTTGCCATCCGGACGCCAGCAGGCATTGTCATGCACTCAGGCGATTTCAAAATCGATTACACGCCCATCAACGGATCCATCATGAATCTGCAGCGGATTGCGGAGATCGGCCGGGAGGGCGTCCTGCTGTTTGTCTGTGAATCCACCAACATTGAGGTGCCCGGTTTCACGAAATCGGAGCGGCATGTGGGCGATACCATGGCGGAGATGTTCAACGGGGCCAGGGGACGCATTTTTGTGGCCACCTTCTCCTCCAACACCTCCCGGCTGCAGCAGATCTTTACGGCAGCCGAGCGCTGTGGGCGCAAAGTGGCGCTGGTTGGTCGCTCCATGCTCAACGTATTCAATGCGGCGAACAGCCTCGGCTATATTCAGAAGAAGCCGGATACCCTGATTGAACTGGCAGACATTGACCAGTATGCACCGGAACAGGTGGTGATTCTCTCCACCGGTTCACAGGGCGAGCCGATGAGTGCACTGACGAAAATCGCGTTTTCCAACCATAAGGAAGTGGAAATTGCCCCCGGTGATACGGTTATTCTGTCCTCCACGCCGATTCCCGGAAATGAGAAGCCGATTTACAAGGTCATCAACGAGCTCTACCGCCGCGGCGCCACGGTGTACTATTCCGCACTGGCGGATGTCCATGTGTCCGGCCATGCCTCCCAGGAGGAGCTCAAGCTGGTACATGAGCTGGTGAAACCGAAATACTTCATTCCGGCCCACGGGGAGACGCGGATGCTGTATCAGCACGCGGACATGGCCCATCGGCTGGGAATGCCCAATGAAAATATCTTCATTCTGGCCAACGGCGATATCTTTGAAATCGGAAATAAAACAGCCAGAGTGGCCGGATTTACCAACGGTGATGCGGTGCTCATTGATGGATCTATTGCCGGGGAGGCGGACAGCACGGTCCTGAGGGAGCGGATGATGCTCTCGGATGATGGCGTTGTGGCTGTCGCACTGGCGCTTCCCGCCGGCAGCGGATACATCATCGGGACGCCGGGGGTCAGTGCCATGGGTTTCCTGTATGATACGGAGCATGAGAAGATTGAGGCGGCCTGCCGGAAACACATTACGGAATACGCGGAGAAGACGAATCGGGCAGGCCACCGGCTTCTGCACGAGATCGAAAGCGGCCGGATGCAGAATGAGCTTCGGTCGTTCCTGTACAGCCGGACCAAGCGTCGCCCGGTAATCATGATCAATGTGGTTGAGGTGTAAGATGGCAACCGTACATGTACTCAACGGCAGACAGAAAAAGCTGGTTCACGGGCATCCCTGGGTATACGGCAATGAAATCGAACGGGTCGAGGGAACGCCGGCTGACGGGGACCTGGTGGAAACCGTCGATTTTCGCGGACGTTTTCTCGGCTATGGCCTGTACAATTCCCATTCGCTTCTGCGTGTGCGGCTTCTGACGCATGACCGGACAGAGGTGACGGAGGAGCTGATCCGCGGCCGGGTACGCAGTGCCCTCCGGGCCCGTCAGGTGGTGCTGGAGCGTCCCGGAACCGACAGCTGTCGCCTGATTTACGGGGAGGCTGACCGCCTGCCCGGCGTGATCTGTGACCGGTTCGGACCGGTGGTTGTCCTGCAGATTCTGACCCTCGGCATGGAAAAGTATACCGGGATCATTGCCGATACCCTGATTGAATGTGTACAGCCGGAGTGCCTGTACCTGGCCAATGATGACCGGATCCGGGAAAAAGAGGGCATGGACTGTTATACCCGGGAGTACTTTGGAACGCTTCCGGAACCGCTTCGGATTGAGGAAAACGGGATTCACATGCAGGTGGATATCCGCGGCGGCCAGAAAACGGGCTCCTTCCTGGACCAGAAGGCCAATCATCTGTATCTGCGTCAGTTCTGCCGGGGTGCCCGGGTGCTTGACTGCTTTTCCTATGCCGGCGGATTCGCGCTGAATGCCGCCGTGGCAGGGGCATCAGAGGTGACGGCGGTGGATATCAGCGAAGCGGCGGTGGACCTGATTCGTACCAATGCGGAGCTGAACGGACTCAGGATCAATGCGGTCTGTCAGAATGCATTTGACTATCTTCGGGAGCAGGTCCGTCAGGGCGCCGGGTATGACGTGGTGGTACTGGACCCGCCGGCATTTACCAAGGCACATGCCAATCTTGAGAATGCCTGCAGGGGATACAAGGAGATTGCTCTTTCAGCCATGCGGCTTCTCCCGGCAGGCGGCGTTCTGGCGACGCATTCCTGTTCCTATCACATGCCGGAGGAAACGTTCCTCAATACAGTCTTTTCCGCTGCTCAGGACCTGCACCGTCAGGTACAGCTGATCGATCTGCGCAGACAGGATGTGGATCATCCCGTACTGGCCGGGTATCCGGAGAGTCATTACCTGAAGAGCGTCTGGCTTCGGATGCTGGATTGAGCCCCTTGCTGCGGGGCGCGAAATAAAAATTTGGAAAACGGAAATTTTTCTGTTGTATCCACGGGGGGACCTGTGTTATAATCGCAAATTGTGAAACGGGCGTTCCGCTATCGCCTGAGGGGCTGGATATGAACGTCTATGGTGAAAGGAGAAATCGACCAATGAACGAGATCATCCGTGCGATCGAGAGCGAACAGCTCAAGAAGGATCTTCCCAAGTTCAACGTAGGTGATACCCTGCGCGTCATGGTGAAGGTTGTTGAAGGCGATCGCGAGCGTCTGCAGGCCTTTGAAGGGATCTGCATTGCAAAGCGCAACGGCAGTGTTCGTGAAACGTTCACCCTGCGCCGTGTCTCTTATGGCATCGGTGTTGAGCGTACGTTCCCGCTGCATTCCCCGCGTCTTGACAAGATCACAGTCCTGCGTCGCGGCAAAGTCCGTCGGGCAAAACTGTACTATCTGCGTGAACTGTCCGGCAAGGCAGCCAAGATTAAGGAAAAATAATTGTGCTTATTCCCCTTCGGGGGTTCAGGAAAAGGAGCAGATGAAAGTCTGCTCCTTTTCTTGCTCAGGCCCGTTTCGGGTGGACATGAGGAGTTGGCCAGTGCTTCGCACCGGCTTGTCAAATCATGTGTCTCAGCATTCATACGGTGCCGAAAGTCCAGGCAACATCAAAGAAGTTGGCCCGGTGCTCTGCACCGGTTTGTCAAATAATAGTCCTTGTCAGCCATACGGCGCCGAAAGCTCAAGCAACTTCAAAGGAGAGACGGAAATGATACCAGAGGATGGAATTATTCGGGGGGAGGATCGGCCGATTAACTGGTATCCGGGTCATATGGCCCGGTCCAAACGGTTGCTGACCGAGCAGATTTCCCGCACGGATGCCGTGATCGAACTGTGTGATGCCCGGATTCCCATGGCCAGCCGGAATCCGGATCTGGATGCGCTTCTGTCCGGCAAGCCGCGACTGCTGGTGCTCAACAAGGCAGATCTGGCGGAACCGGAGGAAACACAGAAATGGCTTACCTGGCTGCGGCGTCAGGGCGTTAAGTGTCTTTCCTATAATGGGCTCAGGGGAAATATCCGGGTGATCCTTGAACGGATTTCGGATCTGACCCGGGAGAAAGTGGAAGCTCTTGCCCGGCGCGGTGTAAAAAAGACGGTACGCATCATGGTTGTGGGCGTACCGAATGTGGGCAAGTCGACGTTTATTAACCGTATCAGCGGCTCAGTGATGGCAAAGACCGGCGACAGGCCCGGCGTGACCCGGTCCAATCAGTGGGTCCGGATCAATCCGTATCTGGAACTGCTGGATACGCCGGGACTCCTGTGGCCGAAGATTGAGAATCAGGAGGATGCACGTTCGCTGGCCCTGATTGGCACCATCAATGATCAGGTACTGGATCAGCAGGCCATGGCGACAGAACTGCTGATGCGCCTGAGGGAAACCCATCCTGAGGCGATCCGGACGCGGTTTCACATTGGTAAGATGGATGCCCAGGGCGAGGAACTGCTGGCGGAGGCCTGTCGGGGACGCGGCTGGATTGTTGCCCGGGGCGAAGTGGACACGGACCGCGGGGCGGCGGTGATTCTGGATGAATTCCGCGCGGGAAAACTGGGGGCGGTGACGCTGCAGCGGGTACCGGAGGTGGAACAGGCATGAAAAAAGACTGGAAGGCACGGCTTGAGGCAATTTCGCAGATGGACCGTGAGATCTGGGCGCAGGGGACGGTTTTTGCCGGTATGGATGAAGCCGGCCGCGGTCCACTCTGCGGTCCGGTGGCGGCAGCATGTGTCATCATGCCGCCGGAGCCGCTGCTGCTCTATGTGGATGACAGTAAGCAGCTGACGGAAAAGCGGCGTGAAATGCTGTATGACCAGATCATGGAAACAGCTGTATATGCCCGTGTGGCCATGGCGGAACCGGAGGAAATCGATCGGATCAACATTCTCGAGGCGACAAAGCGTGCCATGGCGGAGGCGGCAAGGGAAGCCCCCTGCCGGCTGTTTCTGGTGGATGCGATCCGGTCACTGGATGTGGATGGTGAGGTGCGTGGAATCGTGCACGGGGATGCCCTGTGCTATTCCATTGCCGCAGCGTCCATTCTGGCCAAGGTGTCCAGGGATCGGCTGATGGCCAGGTATGACCAGGAGTATCCCCAGTACGGTTTTGCCCGAAACAAAGGGTACGGAACGGCGGAGCATATCCGCGCACTTCGGGAATATGGTCCGTGCCCCATCCACCGCCGGTCGTTTATCGGGCACTTTGTTCAGGCGGAGAACTGACCGGGAACAGGTCAATTGTCAGAACCGTGTAAACGCAGTATAATCCCCGTGGAAGCGACTGTCCTCTGCTCAGCCGGGAACCGGAGGCAGAGGACGGAAAAGTTCCGGGACTGCGGAGAGCTGGAAAGTGGTATTGCGCTGCCCTGTTGCGAAAACAGGAGGTTGAGAGATGATGACGGAAAAAAAGTCCCACTGGTACGTTGTGCGTACCCTGGCTGGGCGTGAGGAACTCGTCGTATTTCTTTTGAACAGACTGATTGAACGCCCGGATAATGCCGACATTTTTGTGGAAGAGCTGATGATTCCGACCCGTCGGGTCAAGTTATTGCGCAATGGGAAGGTCGTTGAGAAAAACCGGAAGCTTTTCCCCGGGTACGTCTTCGTGAAGATGGTCCGGACAACCCAGACCTGGTATTCGGTGCGGTTTACTTACGGTGTGACCGGATTTGTCGGGATAAACAAGCGGCCTACTGCCATCTCGGAGGCCGAGGTGGATCAGATTATGAAGGTGCAGCTTCCGGAAAAGATCGACCTCCGGGTGGGGGATCGGGTAAAATTCAGATGGGCACTTGAATATGCGCTGCTGGGGTTCCCGGAGGGCATTGAAATGACGATCGAGAAAGTGAGCGATGATGAGCGGATTCTGGCGGTCTCGTTCATGCTGGCCAACCGGAAAAACATGATTCAGTGTGATTATGATTTCTGTCAGGTACAGAAAATCGAAGAAATGGAGGCAGTACAGGAAAGCGCTCCAGGTGAACATGTCGATTTAGCTGTTTCAGGGAAAGCTGACAGTCAGGTACGGGAAAACGATCTGATACAGGCCGGGGACGATGGCGTTGCTGCCGGGAGCGCAAATAAGGCATAGGGAAAGACGCTACTGATCTGTGAATAGATAACGGAGAAAGAATTATTCCGGAGATGAACTGGTGTCGGGAAGAAGGACGGTGAGCGGTGGTGGCCATTCCAATTAATATTCATGAATTACTCTCTGGCAATGTAGTTGAGTGGGCGAGAATTGAACTTAAGGAATCCTGGATGCCTGGAGCTTCGTTGAAGACAGTCACTGCTTTTGCCAATGACCTGGATAACTGGGGCGGTGGCTACCTTGTGATTGGTGTTGAGGATGAAAACGGAAGGCCCAGATATCCCATAAAAGGAGTGAAGCTTTCTGAAGTTGACGACATCCTGAAGGATCTGCTGAACAAATGTAAATTAATCGAGCCAGACTATTTACCCATCGTTGAACCTGTTGATTACGATGATCACACCAAACTGATTGTCGTATGGTGTCCTGGTGGAGCGGTTCGTCCTTATAGAAGCCCGGATACGTTTACCTATGAGAAGGGTAAAGCGGTGCCATCAAAAGAGGCAACATACTGGATCAGAAAGATGGCAAGCACCATCAAACCCTCAACGCAGGAAACAAACGATCTTTTTGCTTTGGCAAACCGAATTCCGTTTGATGACAGGATCTGCCATCAGGCGGAAATGACCGATTTGAATATAACACTGATCAAGGCATTTCTGAGGGAGATAAACAGCGCTCTGTTCGATGAAGCAGATACGATGGATTTCAACAGGCTATGTGTCAATATGGGTATTTCCAACAGTATGCCGGAGTATATGAAACCAAAGAATGTGGGGCTGCTCTTTTTCAGCATGGAGCCGGAAAAGTATATTCCCTGTGCGCAAATTGATGTGGTGGAGTTCCCGGAAGGCGTCGGTGGAGACCGGATTGAAGAAAAGGTTTTCAGGGGACCGCTTCATCAGCAGTTGCGAGGAGCTTTGCAGTATATTCAAAACAGTGTGATTAAGGAAAAAATCATCAAGTATCCGGACCGTGCGGAGGCTGACCGTTTCTTCAACTACCCCTATGCTGCGATAAAAGAGAGCCTCGCCAACGCGGTATATCATAAGGCGTACGATATTCGGGAACCAATTGAGGTGCGGGTTGAAAAGGATAAGATTGATATCTTGAGTTTTCCCGGACCGGACAGATCGGTCACGGTGGAGGCGCTGAAGAGCTTCAATGTCTTTGTCCGGCGCTATCGGAATCGGCGGATTGGCGATTTTCTGAAAGAGTTGCATCTGACGGAAGGTAGAAATACCGGATTTCGAAAGATCCTGAAAGCCATAGAGAAGAATGGTTCACCTCTGCCAGAATTCATTACGGATGATGATCATAGTTACTTTATTACC
>JAFUBF010000517.1 GCA_017460325.1 Clostridia bacterium
GCAGAGGCGCTGGTCGGCTTTCTGAATATGTGGCAGAAAACAGGGGAATCCCGGTACAGGACTGCTGCTGAACAGCAGTGGTGCTATATCCGCGATGTCATCGCAGACAAACGCCCGGGATCGGAATGGTTCTGGGCAGTGGATGAATCCGGTCGGCCCATCCCCGGGAAACCGATTGTGGAGCCCTGGAAATGTCCGTATCACAACGGACGGATGGCGTTTGAGGTAATCGAAAGGAGCAACGTATGACGTATCAGGAACTCGAACAGCAGTATGAGGCGGTCATTGCAAAAAAGAATGCAGTGGACCATTCCCGTTACAACGGAATCTATGAACGCTATGTCAATCCCGTACTGACCCGGGATCATATCCCGCCGTTCTGGATGTACGATCCGAACCCTGCCACAAACCCCTATCTGATGCAGCGAATGGGCATTAATGCCGTCTTTAACAGCGGGGCCATTCTGCTGGATGGGAAATATACCCTGGTGGCCCGGGTTGAGGGAAGTGACCGGAAAAGCTTCTTTGCCGTCGCCCAGTCTGAATCCGGCACGGAGGGTTTCCGTTTCTGGAATTATCCGATCCTGCTGCCGGACACCTGCCCGGAGGAAACCAACGTATATGACATGCGTCTGACACAGCATGAAGACGGTTTTATTTACGGCATTTTCTGTTCGGAATCCAAGGACACCTCGGTTTCCGATCTGTCCGCAGCCACTGCTGCCGCGGGCATCGTACGGACAACGGACCTGAAAAACTGGGAACGCCTCCCGAATCTCCAAACACTCCATTCCCCTCAGCAGCGCAATGTCTGTCTGCTGCCTGCATTTGTGAACTGAAAGTCTGCCGTCTACACGAGACCCATGGATGACTTTATCGAGACCGGCAGCGGCGGGGGAATCGGCTTCGGTCTTGCCGACGATATTACCCATGCCGTGATTGATGAGGAAAAGATGACCTCGCTTCGCCGGTATCATACGATTACGGAGAGCAAAAACGGAGCGGGGGCCGTCCCGATTCGCACCGACTGCGGATGGATTCATATCGCGCACGGTGTCCGGACTACGGCCGCAGGCCTCCGTTACGTCATCTACGCGGTTGCAACCTCCCTTGAGGATCCCTCTCGGGTAATCGCTGAGCCTGCCGGCTATCTGATTGCCCCGTTTGGCGCGGAACGGGTAGGGGATGTCAGTAACGTGGTATTTACCAACGGGGCCATTGTCAACGAGGGAAAAGTCTACATCTACTACGCCTCCTGTGATACACGTCTGCATGTGGCCACCACAGACCTGGACCGGCTCGTGGACTATGTGTTCAATACACCGGAGGATCCGCTCAGAAGCGTTGACTGCGTCAAGCAGCGGTGTACCTTTATTGCCGGGAATCTCCAGTACCTGCACTGCCAGAACTGCGCAAAGGAACATCAGCTCTGATACATTCAAAATGCTGTCCCACCTGTTCGGTGCGACAGCATTTTGAGCACATGTCAGCCAGTCAAACCGGTCGGTCGTTTCGATCCTTCTGATGGGGAAAGGGGGAACACTGTGGAAAATGCCCGTCTGACCATCCGGCAGATTTCAATCAACTGGAATAAAATCCCGAATGACAGCTATCTGCATACCATACCCGCCATCCGGAATACGACGTCGCTTTCATTTCACGCCCCGGTAACCTTTTTTACCGGTGAAAACGGCTCGGGAAAGAGTACCCTGCTGGAGGCGATTGCCATTGCCTATGGCTTTAATCCGGAAGGCGGCTCCCGCAACTATCGTTTTTCCACGTACGACTCACACTCCGAGCTTGGAACGGCACTGACTCTTGTCCGCTCTGCCAGCCGGTCCGACTGGGGCTATTTTTTCAGAGCCGAAAGCTTTTACAATGTCGCTTCCATGGAAGAGGAATACAGCCAGACAGCAAACGTACAGGCGCACTACCATCAGCGGTCGCACGGGGAGAGCTTCCTGAAAATGGCTCAGCTGAACATGCAGAGGAGAGGCTTCTATCTGCTTGATGAGCCCGAAGCTGCGCTTTCCCCGCAGCGGCAGCTGACGCTGCTCTCTGAGATCCACGACAGCGTCCGCCTCGGCTCACAGTTTATCATTGCCACACATTCTCCGGTCATCCTGGGCTTTCCGGATGCAGAGATTCTGAGCTTTGATGAAAGTGCCCCGCATCCCATCCGTTACGAAGAAACGGAGAGCGTGAAAATCACCCGGCCTTTTCTCGATCACAGACAGCAGATTCTGCACGCCTTGTTTGAGGAGGA
>JAFUBF010000518.1 GCA_017460325.1 Clostridia bacterium
AATACGAATCCGGAGGCGCCCCAGCTGCTTTCCAAGAGCCATCTAGAACATCGTTTCGCTGCCGAATTCCGTCTGGTAACGTACCAGAACCTCCTCCAGAGAGATCTGCAGGCGGATGATGTTCCTGGAATCAACCTTATTTCCCTTAAGAAACTCCTCCGCCTTCTGACAAGCCAGTACGATGTTCTCCGAACTCAGTTGCAAATTCATTCCTGTTCCTCCGTGCCATAACATGATCATGCAGGCATTGCCTGCACAGCTTTCAGTTGTTTCTCCGTCCGGATTCCGCCGCCCGGGCCATGATCCGTCATGCCCATTTTTCCCGCAAACAGGATCAGCACATTGTACGCCGAAGACATTGACCCCGGTTTCGGGAAGCTCCGGAGCACATCCTGTGCTGTCCACTGGCTGCTTCGGAGCTCCGAAACCGGGGTGGGTCGGTCACATTTCAAATTCACCTTCAAAGACCATCGTCGTCACGCTGGAGAGGGAGATGGTTTCCCCGTATCGGACCGTCATATCCCCGCCCAGGAGCTTCACTGTAATGTCGGTGTCTGCATCACAGTACCCGTTTCGGACTGCTGCCGCCACCGCGGCGCAGGCACCGGTTCCGCAGGAGAGGGTTTCCCCGTTTCCGCGTTCCCAGACCCGGACACGAAGGGTGGTCCGGTTAACCACACGGACAAACTCGGTATTAATCCGTTCCGGGAACATGGGATGTTCCTCGAAGGCAGGACCGATCCGGGGAAGATAAAGGCCGTCTATGGCATCCAGGAACACCACGCAGTGCGGATTTCCCACGGAGACGCAGGTGACCTCCCAGGTTCTGTTTGCCGCCTCAAGGGGCGCACGGATGATCTCCGGCCGATCACAGATCGCCGGAATCCGCTCCGTCTCAAACATCGGGCGTCCCATGTCCACTGAAACGGTATTCGCCTTCCCGTCCCGCAGGTACAGATGCACCCGGTGGACCCCGCTGATCGTTTCAATCGTCATGGACGTGCTGGGAATATACCCTTTGTCAAAGAGGTATTTGGCCACCGACCGGATGTTGTTTCCGGCCATACGTCCCTCACTGCCGTCCCGGTTAAAAGTGCGCATTTTCGCATCGGCGATGCGGGAGTGCTCGATCAGGACCAGCCCGTCCCCGCCGATTCCGTAGTGCGGCGTGCACAGGGAGATGCACAGGGACTCGGGACAGGTAACGACTCCGTCAAAGTTCTCAATGAAGATGTAATCGTTTCCGCAGATCTGCATTTTGGCAAAATGCACTTTCTGTCGCCACGTCCGCATGTGGTTAATATCCACCAGCTCCGTGTTTTCCTCGTTAAACCGGCTTTCAATGATCTCCGCCAGCGCTCCCGCCGTATCCGTGCTGGTCAGGCAGGGAATCCCCAGCTGCATGGCCCGGCGGTGGAGCAGGCTGTAATCCCCCACCGTGGTATCCCGGACGGCGCCGGTATACACGATATAGGTGATTTTCCGGTCCTCCAGGAGCTGCATCAGCGTATCACTTTCCGTGGCATTGGGAACGGAGGTCACCGGAATCCCCAGACTCCGGATGGCCGTGGCCGTGCCGCTGGTGGCATAGAGCTCAATGCCCAGATCATAGAAGCGCTTGGCCAGGGAAATGATCTCCTGGTAGTCATTCTGCTCCACGGAGATGAGAATCCCGGCGCGTTCATGACGCGCAGGTAGATGGAACCCGGCGGCGATCAGACCCTTGAACAGCGCCTCCGCCCGGTTCTTTCCGATGCCCAGCACCTCGCCCGTCGATTTCATCTCAGGCCCCAGGATGGAATTGGCATCCGTCAGTTTCTCAAAGGAAAAGACCGGGACCTTGACAGCCACATACGGCGGTGTCCGGTAAAGGCCGGTTCCCCATCCGATGTCCCTGAGGCGCTCCCCCAGCATCACCCGGGTGGCAATGTCCACCATGGGAACACCGGTTACCTTGCTGATATAGGGCACGGTCCGGGAAGCCCGCGGGTTCACCTCGATTACGTACAGTTCCCCGTGATGAATCAGGTACTGAATGTTGACCAGTCCCCGGGTTCCCAGAGCCAGCGCCAGTTTGGTGGAACAGTCGCAGATGACCCCCAGCATCCGGTCAGAGAGGTTGTACGGCGGATAGACGGCAATGGAATCCCCGCTGTGAACGCCGGCCCGCTCCACATGCTCCATCACGCCCGGGATCAGGACATCCTGCCCGTCCGATACCACATCCACCTCCAGCTCTGTTCCCGGCATGTACTGGTCGATCAGAACCGGATTCTCAATGGCATGTTCCAGAATGCGGGACATGTATGTCCGCACTGCCTCATCCGAACGGGCAATGGTCATGTTCTGCCCGCCGATCACATACGAGGGACGCAGCAGCACCGGATACCCGAGCGAATTGGCCGCCTTCAGGGCCTCCTCCATGGTCAGGGCCGACAGACCCAGAGGCCGCCGGATTCCGAAGCGTTCCAGCAGAGCATCAAAGCGAATCCGGTCCTCAGCCAGATCAATCCCGTCCGCCGAGGTACCCAGGATTCTGACCCCACGTCTGTCCAGATACTTCGTCAGTTTGATGGCGGTCTGGCCGCCAAAGGCCACCACCACCCCCTCCGGCTTCTCCGCCTTCAGGATCTGCTCCACGTCCTCTCCGAACAGCGGCTCAAAATAGAGTCTGTCCGCCGTATCGTAGTCCGTTGAGACCGTTTCCGGGTTATTGTTGATGATGACGACATCATACCCCAGTTCCCGGAGCATCCAGACGCAGTGGACGGAGCTGTAATCAAACTCGATTCCCTGTCCAATGCGGATCGGGCCGGAACCAAGTACCACAATGACCTTTTTCCCGCTGCGTTTGAGCTGCCGGGACTCGCACACCTGATCGCAGGTGGAGTAAAAATAGGGCGTTGCCGCATCGAATTCCGCGCCGCAGGTATCCACCATCTTATAGCTCAGGGTCAGTTCCGGCAGATCCCTGCGCCCGCTGAGCCGGGTCAGTGCCACATCCGGATATCCCATCCGCTTGCCGAGGCGGTAATCCTCATCCGTGAGGCCCTGCGCGGCAATCCGCTGCTCATATGCGGCCATGCTGGCAAGGCGCCAGAGGAACCAGCGGTCGATCCGGGTGATTTCGTGGATTTCCTCCACCGAAACGCCGCTCTTAATGGCCTCAAAGACCGTAAAGAGCCGACGGTCATTGGCCTCCCGCAACCGCTCTCTGACCGGCTTGTCACTGAGCGGCGGTGCGTTCAGGGTGTCAAGCGAAATCTCCGCCCCCCGCACCGCTTTCATCAGCGCCGCCTCAAAGCTCTGCCCGATGGACATCACCTCGCCCGTCGCCTTCATCTGGGTACCCAGCGTCCGGCTGCTCCCGGCAAACTTGTCAAAGGGCCACTTGGGGAACTTGACGACCACATAGTCCAGGGTCGGCTCAAAGCAGGCACAGGTCCTTCCCGTCACTTCATTGATGATTTCCGGCAGCGTATACCCCAGCGCGATCCTGGTGGTCATCTTGGCAATGGGATAACCGGTTGCCTTGGAGGCCAGGGCGGAGGATCGGGATACGCGCGGATTGACCTCAATCACGGCATATTCAAAGCTGTCCGGATTCAGTGCAAACTGACAGTTGCACCCACCCACGATGCCGATAGCGGAAATCATCTCAAGGGAGGCCGTCCGGAGCATCTGATATTCCCGGTCGGACAGGGTCAGCGCCGGGGCCACCACGATGGAATCCCCGGTATGAATGCCCACGGGGTCCACATTTTCCATGGAGCAGACCGCAATGACATTCCCCTCGGCATCCCGCATGGTTTCAAACTCGATTTCCTTCCAGCCGGAAATGCAGCGTTCAATGAGCACCTGATGAATCGGCGACAGATCCAGGCCGCCGGATGCAATCTGCCTGAGGCTGGCTTCATCCGCGGCAATGCCGCCGCCCGTTCCGGCCAGGGTATAGGCCGGGCGGACAATGACCGGATAGCCGATCTCTGCGGCCGCCTCCAGTGCCTCCTCCAGCGTCACCGCAATTTCCGAGGCGACTACCGGCTGCCCGATGTCCTGCATGGTTTTGCGGAACTTTTCCCGGTCCTCAGCCCGTTCAATCGCCTCAATATCCGAGCCCAGGAGGCGCACACCGAACCGTGCCAGGGTGCCATCCCGGCTGAGCTGCATGGCCAGGGTCAGGGCCGTCTGTCCGCCCAGGCCCGCCAGGAGCCCGTCCGGGCGTTCCTTCTCAATGATCCGCCGCAGTGTTGCCTCATTGAGCGGTTCCAGATAGATTTCATCCGCCAGATGCTTATCCGTCATAATGGTCGCCGGGTTGGAGTTGACCAGGACGACGTTGACGCCCTCCTGACGGAGAACGCGGCATGCCTGTGCACCGGCGTAATCAAATTCCGCCGCCTGGCCGATCACAATCGGTCCGGAACCGATGACCAGGACCTTCCGGATTGTCTGATCCCGTCCCATCTCACTTTCCTCCCATCATGCTGATAAACCGGTCAAACAGGAACGAAGTATCCTGCGGACCGCCGTGAGCCTCGGGATGGAACTGTACCGTGAAACACCGTTTCCCCGGATAGCGCATTCCCTCGCAGCTCCCGTCATTGGCATTGACAAACGTTTCAATTCCGGTTTCCCCCAGACTGCCCGCCACCACGGCATAGCCGTGATTCTGGCTGGTCATATAGGTCCGTCCGGTTTCCCTGTCCGTGGCCGGCTGATTTCCGCCCCGGTGCCCGTACTTGAGCTTGATGGTTTTCCCGCCCATGGCCAGGGCCGCCATCTGATGACCCAGGCAGATACCAAAGACCGGTACCTGCCCGATCAGGTGCGCGATTTCCCGGATGCAGCCCGTGTTCTCTGCCGGATCTCCCGGCCCGTTGGAGAGCATGACCCCATCCGGGTTGCCGGCAAGGATCTCCTCCGCCGGTGTAAAGGCCGGAACAACCGTCACCTGACAGCCGCGCTGCTGCAGGCTGCGGATGATGTTCCGTTTGGCGCCGTAGTCAATCAGGGTCACCGCATACCTCATAGTTCCCTCTGCCGGATAAACTTTCGGTTCCCTGCAGGTCACCTTTCGGAGGACGTCCCGGACCGCGAACCCATTAATCGCAGACCGGTCCTCCGGGACCGACTCACAGATCATGGCGTTCATGACCCCCTGTTCCCGGATCTGCCGGGTGATTTCCCGGGTATCCACCCCGGCAATCCCCGGAATCCGGTGATCCGTGAGCCACTGCTCAAGGGGTCCCTGACTGCGAAAGTTGGACGGTGTGTCGCACAGTTCCCGCACCACATAGCCGGAAAGGGCGCACTCCCCCTCAAAATCCTCGGGAATCAGCCCGTAATTACCGATAAGCGGAAAGGTCTGCACCACAATCTGTCCGGCATAGCTGGGATCCGTCAGTGTTTCCAGATACCCGACCATGCCTGTTGTGAAGACCAGCTCACCGACTGTTTCAGGCGCCCTGTAACCAATCCGCTTCCCTTCGAAAACCGATCCGTTTCCCAGCACAAGATATGCCATTACTTGCCTCCAAGCGTTGCCGCCATAACTGCCTTAATGGTATGCATCCGGTTCTCCGCCTCCTGGAAGACCAGAGAAGCCTTGCTTTCAAAGACGCCATCCTCGACTTCCATGCAGTCAAGGCCGAATTTTTCATGAATGGTCCGCCCGATCTCCGTGTTCAGATCATGGAAAGAGGGCAGGCAGTGCATGAACACCGCCTCCGGGCCGGCCGCCTGCATCACCTGAGAGGTGACCCGGTAGGGCACCAGATCGTGAATCCGCTCCTCCCAGATCTCATCCGGCTCGCCCATGGAAACCCATACATCCGTATAAATCACATCGGCATTTTCCGCCGCCTTGAGGGGATCCGTCTCAAAATCGATGACCGCCCCGGTTCTCCTGGCAATGTTCTGGCACCGCTCCACCAGATCCCCGGAGGGATGATACTTGACCGGTGCGCAGGCGGTGAAGTGCATCCCCATCTTGGCGCAGCCGACCATCAGGGAATTGGCCATGTTGTATCTGGCATCGCCGTAAAAGACCAGGCGCCGCCCGGCCAGCGAGCCGAAGTGCTCCCTAATGGTCATCAGGTCCGCCAGAACCTGCGTCGGATGAAACTCATTGGTCAGTCCGTTCCACACCGGCACACCCGAATAGGCCGCCAGTTCCTCCACAATCTCCTGTTCGAATCCCCGGTATTCGATTCCGTCGTACATCCCGCCCAGGACTCTGGCCGTATCCCGGATGGACTCCTTCTTCCCGATCTGGG
>JAFUBF010000519.1 GCA_017460325.1 Clostridia bacterium
CAGATCGCGATTCCACACCACTTCCCCAGTGTGCTGTTGGGCCAGGCAGCCGGATCCGGTTCAATCTGAATCGTCATGGTATAGCGGGAACGGGAGGGAACGGAGGCAAGTGTCACCGTGCTCTGCCCCGCCTCCTGTGCCTGGCTGATCCGGTCAAGCTGCCCCTGCCAGCTCCGTGCATGCTCAGAGACATCATTGCCCGCCAGGAAAAACATCCCCAGGGTCAGGGCCGCAAACAGCGCCGGAACGTAGACCGGTCGGTTTTCCGCTTCGTGCAGAGCCATCCGTACCTCTGAGAGGCACTGTGCCAGGAGCAGGACAAACGGCCCCAGATAGGTCCGGTCCGAAACCTCCGGCGAGGCGATCAGGGCCAGTGTGGCCACGGCAGCCGCCACAGCGCAGGAAAGCCGGTTCAGGGAAAAGGGTGCATGCTTTCGGTTCAGCAGGAGAAGGATGACCAGGGGAATCCAGAGGATCCCGCAATAGCGCAGCGCATAATACAGGACATACACGGTTCGCTTTCCGTATTCCATCAGCACGTTGCCCGTCGCATACGCCCCGGCCCGCTCCCGGTTACCCGGGGCCAGCAGCAACAGAGCAACGCCGGCTGCCTCAAGAACCAGTCCTGCCAGCCAGGCCTTGTCCATCTTTCCCCGTCGTTTCCATTCGTTCAGAAAGAGCAGGACCCCCGTCACCAGAATCCCCACCGCGGTATTCTCATTGGTCCATCCGCCAATGAAAAACAGCAGCCACATCAGGGGCAGAACCTTTTTCCGGTTGAAAAAACCACCGGTCAGACGGCTTTTCCCCATCAGCAGGGGCAGAAGTGCCAACGCGGTCCCGAACAGGTAATTGCACGCCCCGTCCAGCCATAAAAAAACCACTCCGAAGAACGGAAGAAAAAAGAACAGGCAGACATGGACCGCCAGCAGAGAGGTTGTCGGCGCCCTTCTCAGTTTCCTGCCCCCGAGCCGGAGGATTTCCAGCAGCAGCAGGACATACATCAGAGCGCTGACAACGTTAAACAGCGGTTTCCCCAGGTACAGGAATATCTGCGTCAGCGTATGCGTCACGCTGCGGCCACCCCAGAGGCGGTAATGCGCCACCTGAGACCGGAGGATATCCATAAAGCCCGCCAGGGGTTTCCCCGTATCCCAGCTGAACGAATAATCATAGTCATCCGCCTGAAGGGGCGTCAGTACATTCAGCACCAGCATTCCGCAGAAAATCAGTATCAGTGCCGACACAAAAAGAACGGCGTGCACCGGCACGCCGGAACTGTTCTCAGTTTTCCGTCTCATTCTGAATCTCCAGTGGGGAAATCCCCAGTACATACACCCCGTGGCTGTGCACCACCACATAATCCCCGACGGCGAATTCCGGAACAGGTTTCCGCCAGTCCAGGAGGAAGCGGCGTTCCCCGTCCTCTCCCCGGTCCAGATAGATATTGATCAGAATCTCCCGGAAATAGACACCCTCGGTAAAAACAGGGCTGTCTCCGATACGAATCAGAACGCCTCTTGTATCATGCTGCATGCCCTTTCGGATCTCCTCCAGGAAGGTCCGATACTTTTTAAGCGGTCCAAGGCGCATGTCATATACGTAAATCATCTCTGCGAACATCAGAAAAAGACCGACCGTTGCCAGTATCTGATTCCGGATCACAAACCCGGCCACGCACAGCAGAAGGCCCGGGATGGCCAGCAGATAAAAGATCCGTCTTTCTCTTCGAATGGCCGCCTGATTTTCCGCATAGTCACTTTCCTGGTAAAGCATGTTCCCTCCGTCTTTCGGTCCGTCCACCTACTGCGGCCCGGAAAGAACGAATGTCAGTTCGCCTTTCGGACTCGTATAGATCGTCCCCGTCGATCCTCTGACCTCCGGTCGACTGAGGCAGAGCCGTATCAGCTTCTCGGTAATTTCCGGCCCTCCGTATCGGACCAGTCCGTTTTTCCAAACCGTATATTTGCACCCTTCCCGGTAGCGCGTACAGTAAAACGCCGCCCGGTTCTCAGCCACCTCTCCTTTCCCGCAAAGCGGGCACGGGATCCCGAGTGAAGTGGGTTTCGCCTTCCCACGGCTGCCTTTTTTTCGCTCTTCCGGTTCAAAATGCACATCC
>JAFUBF010000520.1 GCA_017460325.1 Clostridia bacterium
AATACCCCCCCCGAAGCCTTTGTCAATATAACACTGTTATTTTCTTAAAATCGTTTTTCCGTTTTGTAACAGTTCACGGGTCGACGAAATAATAAATCCCCCAATTTGAAGTTTTCAATGGAACAAAACAGCTTTGTCTTGAGAATCTACAGCCATACTCTCCAACCATGTACATGCCTTAGAGCACAGTGCTTCATACGATACCGCCGTCACGCCGGACAGGATCAACGTCTCAAGCGCCGTGCATGAACGGAAGATATAATTGCCAAACGCGGTAATTTCTCCGCCCAGGGTGACCTTTTTCAGCGACGTGCAATAGGAGAACGTATTCGCACCAATGGTCACCAGCGCCGACATGGATACCTCCTCCGGATTCGAGCAGTATCCGAAGCAGTTGGTTCCGGTACTGGTAATGGTGGAACTGGAGAACGTTGTCAGGGATGTACAGTCATAGAAGGCCGTATTCCCCAGGGTCGTATCCATCGGGATATTCAGTCCTGCAGATGTCAGTGATGTACACTCACTGAAGCAGGATGCCGGGATGCCAGTGCCCTTCGGCAGGCTGGCGGATGCCAGGGCGGAACAGTTGCTGAATGCTCCGGTACCGAGCGATCCGGTCACCTCCGGGAAATTGATTGACTGCAGTGACGTACACCCGCTGAACGCGTACATGGTGGTGATCGTCGTCACATTTGGCAGAGATACGCTTTCAAGCGCCGTACAGCCGTTGAACATATTCTGGTGCGTGATTCCGGTCAGCACCGGCAGTGACAGCGTTACCAGGCTGCTGCAGCCATCGAACATCCGCTCCCCGTCATACTCCCGAAGAGGCAGATATACACTTGTCAGAGCCGTGCAGTCCTTGAATGCCCATGTTGAAAGACTCGAGCTGTTGATCTTCGGTGCGGAGATATAATGAATCCGTAAGCACCCGTGAAAGATAACAATGTCTGACGGCCAGATGGAGCGCCGTATGCGGTGCATTGGCACGTACGGTGTGGGTCAGGGGAAAGGGCAGCGATAACATCAATCGCCCTAACCTATTGACATACAAATACGTTGCCGCGAAAAGCATTGTTGCCATCACGTCGGTTAAACTCTTCTTCTCCTGGACAAAGTTGACGTTTCCTCCACTTTCCATGATTTGCAGCGTTTCCTGCCATGTGTTAGAACGTACCCAATTCCTGATGCCGTTCGCTCGGAGCATCCCCTGGCCCTCCTCAACTTGAACCACCGCTTCACTGCTTCGCACCTCCCCTCTTTTCAGAAAAACCCAGGTGCAGAGTGTCAGCGGTCGGGACTGGATTCTTGCAGTCCCGACCAGTACCTCTGAAAAACAACTATCGGAAGAGCCGAAGAAAAGATTTATACAGAGTAGCCCGTGTAAAATCTGGCTATAACAAAAAAGCCCAGCTCATTGCTGCCAGACTTATCAGAGGAGGATAAGAATGGGAGTAATGAGCCGGGCTAGCCTCAGTCTTCTTGTGAACTCCTTTCGCTCCGTACCGTCGTTCATCTCCACTCAAACGGTTCCGCCGCTTTGCCAATCAAGCTTTCAAATCACATGGAAGGAATCGTACCGGAACTCAGCATCTACTCTGCGGCATGCGCCTCAGCCGCTGCCTCCATTGCCTCAGTGGTGTAAAGATTCTTATCGGTTTCCCAGTTCACATAGCGATTGCCCTGCATCCCGTACATCGTGTAAATCTTGCTGTAGTTGTTTACGGCGGTCAGTTCCCAGGATACCTCATACTTGCACGGAATCGCCAGTACATGATCAAGGAAGCAGGCCTCCGCCTTCGCAAAAGCAGCATACCGGGCATCCATGTCAGTCGTAATCGCCTTTGCCTCTGTCACAAGTCTGGTGAACTCTTCATAAGCAGCGATCAGGTCCGCATCGGTCGCATCATTGATGTTGCTGTAGTTATTGGAATAGTACGCAGCATCGTCGTTGTACGTTTCCTGTCCGAGGAAGTTAATCGGATCTGCAAAGTCAGCGCCCCATCCGTTGAAAATGAAGCTGGCCAGGCGTGGCCTGCGAACCTCATTGGCAAAAGAGGAGCTGTACGTTTTGGTGTTGAGCCTGACATAGTCATCACCCAGCTGTGCAAAGATTGCCTCGAGTACCTTCGCCGTTTCCGCCGCAGACGCGCTGTTGCCGGAAATATAATAATCAACCTCAACCGGGAAGGTAACCCCTTTTTCCTTCAGCTCTTCCATAGCCTTGGTTTTGTACTCCCGGGCTTTATCCATATCGTAGCGGGTATATTGGGTTTTGTCATATGCAAGACCGATCTCCTTGAGTACCAAGGTCGTGTAGTCCCTGCCATCGGAAGTGAAAGACACTCCGTTGCCGGTATAGCAGTAGTTTTGACAGCTTAGCGGATCGATTGCGTTCGTAGTGGCAAGGTAACCGGTCAGATCAAGACCGTAATACAGACTCTTGCGGAAGTTTTCGTTGGCAACGGCCGTATTCCAGTTGTCATCCGGTGTTCCGTCTTCTCTGTTCTTGCTGTAGACCAGATGCATCTGAAAGCTGTACTCGGTCGGACGGGTTTCAACCAGGTAGGAATGGTACTTGTTTGCCGGGTCATCATAGATCTCCTGAGTCGTTGCCTGGTCCAGTGCTATGTGATCCAGTTCGCCCTGTGTAAAGAGCTGATACCCGTTGGCAAGGGATGCAACCATCTTGATGGTCACCGTATCGAAACGTTTGCAGTTGGCATCATTCCAGTAATTTCTGCTCTTGGTGAGAACCGTCTCTTTCTGACTGACAAAAGAGGTTACCGTGTACGGGCCGGAACACCACAGGTTCTCCCACGTAATATTGCGGTATCCCTCTACGCCCACCTCATCAATCAGACTCTGAGAAAGCGGATAAAGGCAGTTATAGGTCGCAACAGACGGGAAATACGGGAGCTTATCCACCAACGTATAGACGATGGTTCTGTCATCCGGCGTGGCTATGCCCACCATCTCAGAAAACTTGCCCTCTACGGTCAGTGCCCTGGCCGCATCCGCGCCATCGGTCTCCGTCAGATTCTTGGTATACTCATAGTATTCCTGGGCGCCCCTGATCATTTCATTGGGCATGGAAACATTATAGGAATCGTTTTTGGCATAGTTCAGGACCCATTCAAGGCCGGTTTTCCAGTCCTGTGCGACCACATTCGCCTTGACGTTTCCGTCCTTGTCAAACCAGGTCATCCCCTCATTCAACGTAAAGGTCCACGTCATTCCCCCGTCTTCGCTGGTATATGATCTGGCGGCATTCGGCTTCAGATTACCATGATTGTCGTTGGTCAGAAGAGCGTCAAACAGATTCGTCAGAACATTCAGGTCAGGTGCAGACTGAGAATAGTGAATATTCCATTTTTCAAGTTCACGGGCAAATGTCTCGTAAGTCCGCAGATTTCTGATCTCCTCGCGCTTGCTTTCCACAGCCTTGGGCGCATCAGTAGCAATGGGTGCTTCCGTTGCAGCAAGTGCCTCAGCAGTAGCGGGGGCCTCTGTGGCAGTGGGCGCTTCCGTTGCGGCAGGCGCCTCAGTGGCATCGGGTGCCGTTTCCGCTATTTTTCCTGAGCTCATGGAAATGCCAACGACAACGGCAATGACTGCAACAATTGCCAAAACAATCAGAGCAGTCTTCTTAGAAAAACCATTGTTCATAGAGAAAAACCCCCAATATAAAAAGCTTGCGGCATTAACAGTTTCCAGCTGTCTCTGTCTGTATGGTGGTTTCATTCTAGCATTATTCGGGCAGGTTGTAAACGCGGAATTCCCGTGGAGAACCTCTCTGGTGCAAAATGCTCGGATACGGAAAGAACCCTGAAGATCCGGAGTTCGTGATCGAGAATGAGGCAGCGGTGATCCAGAGAATCTTCAGGGAATATGAGCGTGGAATTGGCCGGGCACTGAGGAGGCAATGGCTTGAACCCTTGACTTTTGGAAAAACTGGACTTACCATAGTACTCAGGACAGGTGCGGTGTACCTACCTGTGGATGATAGCCTTTGGAAGGAGGCAAGAACTTGGATAAAATGATCGTGGTCGGAAATGACATCTTTGATGAATTCATCCGGGATGACGGCTACTATGTGGATAAAACGGAATTGATCTATGATCTTGTGGCTGAGACCCGAAACAAGGTGACGCTTTTTACCCGTCCACGTCGGTTTGGGAAGACACTGACCCTGAGCATGATGGAGAGCTTCTTTGATGTAAAACGTAACAGCCGGGAATTATTCCAGGGACTGGATGTGCTAAAAAACCATCCCGAGTTCTGCAAGAAATGGATGAATCAGTATCCGGTACTGTTCCTCACCCTGAAAGATGTGGAAGGACTGAACTTTAAAGATGCCTATGGGATGCTCGAGGGAACGATCTCGCGGCTGTGCATCAAATATTCCGAGCTGGCGGAAAAGAAAGAAGTCAATCCCGCAGACAGAGAAACGTTTTTACGGCTGATGCATAAAGAAGCTTCACTGAATGAAATAAAGAGTTCCCTGGACACGATCATGCGGATGATGAACGCGGTATACGAGAAGCCGGTCATTCTCCTGATTGATGAGTACGATGTTCCGCTGGCGAAAGCTGAGGAGACGAAAAACAAAGTCTTCTACACTCAGATGCTGGGCGTTATCCGCGGCCTTATGAGCATTTCTCTCAAGACCAATGAGTATCTGAAATTTGCTGTCGTAACCGGTTGCCTTCGGATTGTGAGAGAAAGCATCTTTACAGGTGTGAACCACTTCGCGTGCTATTCGGTGACGAGCAGGAGGTTCAGCCAGTACTTCGGGTTTACACTGGATGAAGTTTCGAACATGCTGGACGCGTTTGATCTGTCTGACAGGTTGGAGATCGTCAGAAAATGGTATGACGGATACATCTTCGGTAACACAGAGGTTTTCTGCCCATGGGATGTGGCCAACTACATTTCTGATGTGAAGGAGGACGAAGAAGTCGAACCGGATAACTATTGGACGAATTCAAGTTCCAACGCTCTTCTTAATGACTTTGTCAATAACACGGATATTGACGCATCTGATAAGTTTGAAAAGCTTCTAAACGGAAATATCATCTCGGAGGATATATCAGAAGAACTCACCTATGATCACATTGCCGAGTCTGAGAAAAATCTGTGGAGCGTCCTGCT
>JAFUBF010000521.1 GCA_017460325.1 Clostridia bacterium
TCTGGTACGTGGATTACGAATGCAACGAATACATGGAAGAATGGAGCTTTGAAAACTGGGGGATCCTGTACTGGTCGCGAACACCGGAGTTCGAGGCCTATCTGAAAAAATCAGGCCTGTGATCTCATCCGCCGGGATAGGCCCGGTGAAAAACAGAAGATGGAGGACAAGAAAGATGAATCAGTACATTGCATACTGTGGCCTGAACTGTGAAAGCTGCGAGGCGAGGACCGCCACGATGACGAATGATGATGCACTGCGGGAAAAGGTGGCAAAACTCTGGTCGGAACTGAATGGCGTGGAGATTACGTCGGAGATGATCAACTGTGTCGGATGCCGGATAGAGGGAAAAAAAACGCCGTACTGTGAATCGCTCTGTCCAATCCGTCAGTGTGCACAGGAAAGGAAAATGGAAACCTGCGGCAGCTGCGCGGACAGGAACACCTGTGAAAAGTTGGGGATGATCCTGGGGAACAATGAGGAGGCCCGCGCAAACCTGGAGGGATAATTTGCCGCCATAAGTAGCCGGAATATGGAATGGATCTGCTGAACAGACGGGAGGCGTGAGATGGATACAAAGCTGTTTCTGCAGGCGATTGTGAAATACGTTGCCGGCCTGCTGATCGTTGGAGTGGTGCTGTGTCTGCCGGCCGGGACCGTCGGGTATTGGCAGGGATGGCTTCTCATGGGGATTCTCTTCGTTCCCATGTTTATCGCCGGACTGATTCTGATGAAAAAGTCTCCGGATCTCCTCCGGAAAAGGCTGAACGCCCGGGAAGAAGAGGACGAGCAGAAAACTGTGGTTCTCTTCAGCGGGGTGATGTTCCTCCTGTCATTCATCCTGGCGGGACTCAATTTTCGCTTCGGCTGGTGCGTTCTGCCTGCCTGGGTATCCTTTGCTGCGGCAGTTGTTTTCCTGATTGCCTATGCACTGTATGCGGAGGTGCTGCGGGAGAATGTCTACCTGTCCAGGACGGTAGAAGTTCAGGAAAACCAGAAAGTGATTGACACCGGTCTGTACGGGATCGTCCGGCACCCGATGTACATGACTACCCTGATTTTATTCCTCTCCATGCCACTGGTGCTGGGGTCGCCGTTTTCCTTTGTTATCATGCTCTGCTATATTCCGATCATTGCAAAGCGAATCCGGAACGAGGAGCAGGTGCTGGAAAAGGGACTGGCCGGGTATGCGGAATACAGAAAACGGGTCAGATACAAGGTGATTCCCTTCGTGTGGTAACGGCACGTTCCCTGACCGGGAAGGAGTGAGCAAAGTCCGTGTACCGGTTTGCTGAAGAATGTTTCCTGTCGATACTACGGTGCCGAAAGCCAAAGGAACGAAGCGAGAACACGGGACAGGGATCTGTTCCGTGCACGGAACAGAATCAGGTGACCGGTTGCATTTTGGTCGCCTTTTGATGCATCCTGGTTACAGACCGGTTGATCTTCCGGCAGATTCCTGTAAGATGTTGCATGCAGCCAGTGCTGCTGATACATCCGGGGGAAGTGACGAAGATGAAAACCATAATTCACGATCTTGGAAAGGAATGGAACACCCAATTGCTCGCCGTCGCGGATCGGGTAATCTGCGCGGATGGACGATATGCACCCTGCCAGGGATGCTTCAGGTGCTGGACGAAGCATCCCGCCACCTGCGAATTGGGGGATGTACTGAAGGAGTCCTGCAGGGTGCTGGGAAGGAGCGATGAACTGACGCTCATTACCCGGAATCTGTACGGCGGTTACAGTCCGGAGGTGAAGACGGTTCTGGACAGGAGCATCGGAATCTCAACGCCCTTCAGTACCTATCGGGGAGGGCAGATGCACCATACCCTCCGTTACGGGAAACGGAAAAGCCTGCGCGTGATTGCCTATGGGGAGATCAGCGAGGCGGAGAAAGAAACGCTGCAGCAGATGGCAGAGCGCAACGCGATCAATATGGGGTACAGAGAGCACAGCGTGCTTTTCTGCGCGAATGCGGAGGAAGCGGGGCGGCGGGCATGAGAGAGGAAACCGTTCTGATCAACTGCAGTCCGAAACGAAGACTCAGTGTGTCCGGCTTTCTTGCGCACTGTGCACAGGTGTTGATTCGCGGAGAGACAAAGGTCTTTCAGCTGCGTACGCCTGCGGATCATCCGGCAATCCTGGCGGCACTGCAAAATGCCAAGGCAGTGATCTTTACCATCCCCCTGTACGTGGACAGTGTTCCCTCGCATGTACTGCCGTTTCTCAGGAAAATGGAAAAGGCCTGCAGGGAAAATGCTCTGCAGCTGAATGTTTACGTGATTGCCAATAACGGCTTTATCGAAGGGCGCCAGAACGAGTCCATGATGCAGGTCATGGAGAATTTCTGCGTACGCAGCGGGATCAGATGGTGCGGTGGGATCGGCATCGGCGGCGGAGTGATGCTGAATGTGGAACGGATCATGATCACGGTGCTGTTCGGGTGGACAATACTGAGCATGATTCTGAGGGGCATCAGTGGGGACCCGGTTTGGGAGCCCCTTCGGTCCTTTGCCATCAGCGTGGGAGAGCTGCTCATCCTGACGTGTGGGATCATCGCCCGGATGGTTCGCCTGACCGGGCATGTGAACAGAGGAACAGATGCCGGAAAGCGGTATACGCGCATCATGGTTCCATCCATCCTCTTTATTCTGTTTTCCGACATCTTCTTTACAGTCGTTTCCGTGTTGCAGGGTGGCGTTTTCCGCGGTTGGTTTTCAAGGCCGGAACCGAGCAACGAAAGGATCCCGGGAGAGATGGAACAGAGGACCACAGATGGACCGGATGCGTCATTGGCCGGGCATAACAGGTGAACAGCGGCGGATGTCAGAGACGGACAATTGGCTGAAAGAGGAGACAGGAGCATTGCATGCGGGTTCGATTTGAACAGGTGGATTCGAAGGAAAAGGAGCTGGCGCTGATTCGGGCGGTGGAGAAAACCGACGACATCCTGAACGCCATGGATCTGCTGGAAAACGGCTCCGGCGGAATCGCCGTGATGAAAGACCAGAGTACCTGGCTGTGCAGGCAGACGCAGATTTACTACATCGAGTCCGTTGATAAACGGACGTTTGTCTATACAAAGAGTGACTGCTATGAGTCGCGTGAACGCCTGTATGAGCTTGAGGGGAAACTGGGAATGTACTGTGTGCGCATTTCCAAATCCATGATTGTGAATCTGCGGAAGATTCGTAATGTCAGCGCAGAACCGGGCGGCAGGATGGTGGCGGTTCTTCTCAACGATGAGCGGGTGATCATCTCCAGAAGCTATGTCAGGGAGATCAAGAGGAGGCTCGGAATACGGTGAGTGCAGCAAGGAAAGTGTTTGTTCAAAGCATGATGATTTCGACCGGTATTCTGTTTCTGAATGGAATTCTGGCAATGGCCGATCATTTCCTTGGCAAAGGAGAGGAGATCGTCATCCGGTGGTATCATCCCATGACCATCATTCTGACCGGCTTTCTCTGCGCTCTGCCGACATTGCTGCTGCGGAACAGAGATCAGTGGGACAGAAAGACATTCTGGTGCAGGATCATCCTGCATGGACTGGCGCTCTATGCGGTCGTCATTGGTATGGGCTGGCTGCTGAACTGGTATTCAGATGTCGAGGGATTTGCTGGCGTAAGCATGGTGTTCTTCCTTGTCTATGCGTTCGTGTGGATCGCCAGTCACTGGCTGGACAAGCGGGATGAAAAGAGTATTAATCAGGCACTTGAACATATTCGGGACAGGGAGTAAGAAAAGGGATAATAGAATGAAATCAGACAGCAGAAGGGATCTTGCCGCAGGTGTTTTGTGTCTGGGAGGGTTTGTCCTTTGGACACTCCTGATCCGGACAGTGGATGTACAGGCGGTCGGTGTAAACGGCACGAGTATCGGTCTTGCGACGTTCAATACCTGGTTCCATCAGGTGACGGGTGTGCATATGTGGATTTACACCGTTACGGACTGGCTGGGACTGGTGCCGATCGCCGTCTGCATGTGCTTTGGGGTGCTGGGCCTTGCTCAGTGGATAAAGAGAAGATTGATCTGGAAAGTGGATGGGGATATTCTGCTGCTTGGCGGGTATTACATTCTGGTTATTCTGGGATATCTGCTGTTTGAGATGATCCCCATCAACTACCGTCCGGTTCTGATCAACGGGGTGCAGGAGGCGTCATATCCCTCTTCCACCACGTTGCTGGTACTGTCCGTGATGCCGACACTGAAGTTCCAGATCGACAGAAGGACGGACAATAAGCGGCTCAGGGCCGTGACGACCGGTTTTGCCGTCGCGTTCTCTGCCTTTATGGCCATCGGAAGACTGGTTTCAGGGGTTCACTGGGCAACGGATATCATTGGGGCAGTTCTGCTGAGTGCAGGTTTGTTCCTGCCGTACAGGGCTGCCGTACGCTTTATGGACGACAGGAAAAATCAGGTTGTATGTCATAGGCCGGACGCATTGTGTCCGTTTGCCGACGCGGTGGCTTAGAGTACCAGCGGTGCCGAAAGACCAGAGCATGAATTCATAGAAGACGTGGGCCGGACGCATCGCGTCCGTTTGCCGATGTGGTGGATTAGAGCACCAGCGGTGCCGAAAGACCAGAGCATGAATTCATAAAAGACGTGGGCCGGACGCATCGTGTCCGTTTGCCGACGCGGTGGATTAGAGCACCAGCGGTGCCGAAAGACCAGAGCATGAATTCATAGAAGACTGGGCCGGATGCATCGCGTCCCTTTACTGACCGTGCGTCACTGGAATACCGGCGAGGTAAAAGAATTACAAATGAGGTGAGAAAAATGAAAACAAATGACATCACGATTCGTCTGGAAAAGAAAGAAGACTTCTCTGCAGTTGAGAATCTTGTACGGGAATCATTCTGGAATGTGTATCGCCCCGGGTGCAGCGAGCACCTGGTGATCCATGTTCTGCGGGACGATCCGGCTTTTGTCCCGGAACTGGATTTCGTCATGGAAAAGGACGGAAAGCTCATCGGCCAGAATATATTCATGAAGACGGTTATTGAGGCAGATGACGGGAGAACGATTCCGGTTCTGACGATGGGCCCGATTTGCATTCTGCCGGAGCTGAAGCGTCAGGGGTATGGGAAGAAGCTGCTGGATTATTCACTGGAGAAGGCGGCGGCGCTCGGGTACGGTGCAGTCCTTTTTGAGGGTAACATCGGGTTTTATGGAAAAAGCGGATTTACCTATGCACGTGAGTTCGGCATTCGTTATCATGATCTGCCGGAGGACGCGGATGATTCCTTCTTTCTCTGCAGAGAACTGATTCCCGGATATCTGGATGGTATAACCGGCGTCTATCAGACTCCGAAAGGGTATTACGTGAAAGACGAAGATGTAGAGGAATTTGACAGGAATTTCCCGTTCAGGGAGAAACTGAAGCTGCCTGGTCAGTTGTTCTGAAAACGGGTATAATTCACTGCCTGGGTTGGATGAGACGAACGTCAATTACCCACCACTTAGCCCAATTAACCGGAGCATACGGTTATGGGCGTGGTGGTGGATAACGCCGTATCGTCTGACGTTGTGATTCCTGGTAAACGGCTTCTGTGCAGTGTGCATACTGAGGGCTTGTGAAAATGCACCTCATGCTGAAGCGGACAGATTTCATCAGGATCGTTATGACTCACATCCGGAAGAAAAAGAAAAAATGGGAAAACCTGACGGTACTTTCCATGGAAGCAGGGGTAGAAAAGCAGGATCTGTCCATGCCTTGGACGAGGGCCAGCTTATTTCCGGAAAAGAAACGAGTGCAGACACCGGGCTGTACCAGGTATACGATGCGTAGGTTGCTCTTCCTGCCGGGATTACGTATGATGTGGACCAGGAGGTGATTCAGTATGACTCAGTATGTGACCGGCGCCA
>JAFUBF010000522.1 GCA_017460325.1 Clostridia bacterium
CTTGTGCTGGTGCTGTGCCTCGGCGGGTGCACCTCCGTACTGGATGAGAGCCGGGCCATGTCGGAACTCCCGGAAATCAAGGCGGGGACCACGTGCCCCATGTCGGATGAGCAGGTGGAGGAGACGTTCAGTGCAACTCTGTGCTATCCGGATAGCGGAGAGGACCGGCTGATGCGCAATACACGGGTGCTGACGGTCGGGAACGGCGAAACCCGGGCACAGGTTCTCCTGAACGCGCTCCTGGAGGGGCCGCAGAAAGGGGAAAAGGGACAGTGGCCGGAGATCGCCGGGACCACCCGGGCGCGAACGGAAGTGTCAGGGGACACGGTAACCGTCCTGCTGCCTGCCCGGTACAGAAGTCTGGAACCGGACGTGCTTTTTGCTGTCCGGTACGCCATTGCGGAGACGTTTCTGTCGCTGCCGGAGACGACGTATGTCAATGTGCTTGTGGGGGACCGGGAGGAAGGCGTGGACCTGGCGGGCTCCGTGCCTGCGGGGACCTTTATGCATCGATCTCAGGAGCGGATCGGGACGGTTTATGCGGAATATGAGAATATCCGTACCAGCGGGGAAACCTTCTCGGAACCGGTCACCCTGTATATGCCCTCGGCAGACGGGCGCTTTCTGTTGCCCGTCATCCGCCGGGTCCGGTTTGACAACGCCTCCCCGATTGAATACATGAATTCCCTTTTGCAGGAACTGGGAAAAGGGGCGGACATTTCCGGAGTCAGCGGGAACATCCCGACTCCGCTTCGGTTTCTGGATGAAATGCCGGAAATCGTGCGGGACCATCACGGAAAAGACCGGGTTATGACCCTCTTCTTTTCCGGGGAACTGACAGCGGCGCTTGCTGAGGCCGGGGTCAGTCAGGAAATCTGGATCGGCATGATCGCCCAGACCCTCCTGACTTTTGTGCCCAACGTGGACGGACTGGAAATCTACATTGGCAAGAAGATTGTGGATCAGGTCACCCGGGAATCCGGAGACGGTGATACGCTGACCATCGAAAACGGCCTGATTCAGCGGACGCACTTTGCGTATCTTTTGGGCGCCTTGGTGACCGGGTACAGGAAAAATGAGCCGGGGACCGGCCTTGTGGCATTCCCCATGGCGGTGCCGGCAGGTGGCGGGGAAAATGCCCATACCCTGCTGGCGGCCCTGCTGGATGCGCCGGAGGCGAAGGACATCATGCCGGAGGGCGTGTCTGGGGCGGATGTGCTGGCGGTGCGCACGGAGCGCCGTTGCCAGGTGGTGAATCTCTCCCCGGCGTTTCTTCGCGGACTTCAGGGAATGACCGATGCAAACCGGCGACTCCTGGTCTACGCCATGGTGAATACCCTGACGGAGGGACGGAAGGATCAGGTGATTTTCTTCTTTGGCGGTGCGCAGGCAGAGCCCATGGACGGGCTTGAAATGCGGGGCAGCTTTACCCGGGCCACCGGGATGATTCGCTGATGCCCCGGGAAAACGGAAAAGAGGACAGTGCCCGGAGGGAACGCAATGGACAGGAAAGAGCTTTTTAAAAGTATAGACAGGGGCCAGATCTACCCGATTTACTGCTTTTACGGTCCCGAGGCCTATGTCCGCAAACAGGCGGAAAAGAAGCTGGTGGAAAAGCTGATGGTGCCGGGCATGGAAATGATGAACATGAGCGTGCTCACCGCGCCCGGGGTCAGCCAGATCATCGAAAGCTGCGAAGTACTGCCCTTCATGGGCGAACGTCGCCTGGTCATTGTCCGCGAACTGGGACTGCTGGGAAAGGACACCGGGACAAAGGACAAAGGAAAGGGAAAAGAGGCCGGGGAATCCAGGGGAAAGGACCGGACGGATGAATCGGATGAACTGATTCGCTATTTCGAGCGAATCCCGGAGACGACCTGCCTGCTCTTTGATGCCGGTGAGGGATTTGACAAGCGGAAAAAGCTGGGAAAGGCCCTGACGGGATTTCCCGGCTGCGTCGAGTTTCAGCTCCTGGAGGAGGCGGAACTGCAGCGGTGGATCGAAAAGACAGCCAAAGGCATGGAAGCGGCCATCGACAGGGAAGCAGGGGAGCGCCTGGTCTTTCTGAGCGGACGTGATCTGACCGCCCTTCATACGGAACTGCTGAAA
>JAFUBF010000523.1 GCA_017460325.1 Clostridia bacterium
ACGCTGGCAGCCACGGATCATTCCGCCGGAGAGCGGACCCACACCTGTGTCGACTGCGGGAAAACGGAGAAGGAATCCTTCGATCCGGAGGGCACCCTGCGCCGAAAAGACAAGGGTGGGGAAGTGCGGGAAATGCAGGAGCTGCTGGTGGACGCGGGCGTCATGAAGCCCAAGCAGGTGAACGGCTCCTTCAACTCCGCCACGGAAAAGGCAGTCAAACAGTTCCAGAAGCAAAAAGGGCTGACCGCTGACGGTGTGGCCTGGCCCCAGACCCGGAACCTGTTGCGTCACGAGTGGAGCGATTGGGTCGTGGTGCTGGAACCCACTGACTTCAGCGCCGGAAAGAAGGCCCGCACCTGTTCCATCTGCGGGATGCCGAAGGAAGAGGAATTCGACCCCGAGGGCACGCTGCGCCAGGGGGACGAAGGCGAGAGCGTCCGGGCCATGCAGATTGCCCTGAAGGAAAAAGGCATATTTAAAAAGAACACCACCGGCTCCTTCGGTCCCAATACCGTAGCGGCGGTGAAAAAATTCCAGAAACAGCAGGGTCTGACTCAGGACGGTATCGGTTGGCCTGGCGTGCTGAAGCTTTTGGGAATCAGCGTCCAGGAAACGCCGGCGGAATCTCCTCTCCCTGTCGCCGCGGAATCGGAGAAAGAGGAAGAGCCTGAAGAAGAAACGGCTTTCGCGTCCATGGAAGTGCTGTGCGATGTGATCAGCGTACCGAAGGCGGGAGACGTTTACACGGAGGGCGATACCATTATATGGAGACTGCTCGCGATCAATCGGGCGAGTACAAAAGTATCCACTGTGGTGCTGACAGACTCGGATCAGAAAACCCCCCTGTCGGATTTGATGACCGAACTGGAACCCGGAAACACCGTGGAAGCCCAGTACACCCATGAGGTGAATGCCACGGATGTGGAAATGGGATCCGTTTCCTGGTTCGGGTATGCGAAGTATATGTCAGCCGACGGTCAGATGGTTCTGACCGCTAGCCCGGTGGCCAAGGTAACAATCGATGGGCTCCGGACCGCTGCGGGCGAACCGGAATTCGGTGGAGGCGCCAGCATCAGCCTGTACTCAAACGGGTCGGGGCTTCCGGAAAGCGGCATCGGGGACGAAGCCGAAGAGGCCATCGGTCTCAAGGTCGTTGTGGAAGCCGGAGATGAACCTCTGGACAATGTGGAGATCTCCCTGCTCTCCGGAGGGCCGGTGGCTGTGATCGACCATCTGGACGCCGGGGAGACCGAGACTTTTGATCTCTCCCATCCCCTTTCCGACTTCGAAAAGGGAGAAGGCGGCATCATCGACCAGGCGATCATGAAATTCACCGGCCCCCACGGGAAAAAGGGTATCGTGAAGAGCGGGATGTTCAAGAAATCCTGGAAGGATTTCCTGAACATTATTATTGGCCTACTTGAAGCGGAGAAAACAAAGGGGCTGGTCGGGTCCATTGAGGTCGTCAACGGTCCGGCTCACGGTGGGGATGCCTTCCTGGACGGGGAAAAGATTACCTTCACTGTCACGATCCGGAACGAATCGGATCATCCGTTCTATAAAGTCAGCGGCTATTTCAGCCAGACAGCCCGCGCCACGGAAAAGCGGAACTACGGTACGCTGAATCCGGGCAATGAGGTGACCGAAACATACACCCGTGATGTGGACGGGGAAAACATCCCGGACGGTCACATTACAGCGGATTTCAACATCAAGGCGGAATATCCTGAAGGGGAAAGCCTCAGCGTCAACGGCGGATCCGTGACGGTGGAATGCGATATTCAGAACAAGTATGATATGACCGTCCTTCTCAACCCGCCAGTGGCGAAGGCTGAATACCACGAGGATGATGAAGTCAACTATCAGATCTATGTTGCCAACGAGACCGAAATAACCTTTACGGATGTAACGGTCAGCAGCCTGCAGATGGGCAAGCTCATGCACCGGGAGGAAGCCGCGCCTGCTTACAGCCAGATGCTGAATGTGACCCATCTGGTGACGGAGGCTGACCTGAAACAGGGCTTCTTCAACGAGCAGATCACCCTGACCTGCCTCGGCGAGAATAACGAGGAGCGGACGGTTTCCACCGAACTGATCACGATCCTGACGCCCGGAAAAACCAACGAGGATCTGGCGGAATCAGGCCTGGGGCTGTGCAGCGTGGCCATGATCCTGAAGGATACCGGCGAACCGGCAAACAAGGAGGCCTATCAGGAAGGCGAGAAGGTGTATCTGGATCTGGAGCTGGTGAACACGGACAGCGTTTCCTACGAAAAGGCGAAGGTCCGAATCGGAACCACCGGGGACTGGATCCCCTATCCTGGCGGAACCATCAAGTCCGGCGCGGATCAGCACCTGCAGGAAACGCATGTCATTACCAAAGAGGAAGCGGATGAGGGATCCATCAGCATCGGCGCCTTCCTGATGTTCTGGAAAGAGGGGCAATGGTATCTGTGCAAGGCGCATCCGATTACACTGAAGACCGGCACGGGAGAGACGGCGAAAAAGACGCCCAAGAGTCCCGGAAAGCATAAGCCCGGCCACCACTGGTTCATAGATGTCATTCACGACTCAGATCCTGAAGGAACCGAGAGTACTTCCGACAGTCCGGAGCAGCCTGAAGGCAGCGAAGAGGGGGCGGAAAAGGAAGCCCAGGCTCCCATGGAGATTAAGGTAGTTGTCGAAAGCGAACCCGCCAACAAGAAATATTATACGCTCGGCGAAGAGGTATCCTATACCGTAACCATCAAAAACGGAACGGACGATCTCTTCCAGAACATCTATCTCCACGAGCCTGGCATGATATACTCGTTCCAGTCCGTGCTGTGGGCGAACGCAAGCTCAACCTTCGGGCCCTACTCCCATGAGATTACGGAAGATGATCTGCAGAAGAACGTCTGGCCGCTGGATGTGAGTGCCGATTATGTGGATGCCGCGGAGACCGCGCTCAAGGTGAAGGCTCCCACAGTGTACGTCAAAATCGGAAAAGACCCGGAAAAGACGGAGGAGGAAAAATCCGGGTTAGCGCTGAAGATCAAGGTCACCAACAAGCCAAAGACTTTCAAGGGATTCCGGTATAACGAAACGATCCACTACGATGTGATCGCGACGAATCAGTCCTCTCAGAATGTGTATGTGAAAATCTCCTCCCTCGGCACGACATCGGGCCTGATGCTCCTGAAGAGCGGTGCACACAAGACGCTGCACGCTTCCCACAAGGTGACCCTCAAGGAAGCCATTGAGGGGCACTGTGAGCTGACCGCTGACATGCATGTGAGCAAAAAGAAGTTCCACTTCGCCCCGGAGAAGGTCACGGCAGATCCGGTGAAGGTGAAGACCTGGCTGAAGGGATTCCACAAGCCCGGGAAAGAAGAGAAAACAGACGAGACAAAGAAAGAAGAGGGAAAGGAAGAGAAAAAAGAAGATACCAAGAAAGAGGACGAAAAGAAAAAACCGGGGGACGACGATAAGGGCATCATTGTCGCCACCGGCAAGGAAGACGAGGATCCAGAGGGTGGCGCAAAACAGAAGGACAGAAACACGAAATGGAAGCCCGTAAAGAGCGAGACCCCCAGGACGGAGACTCCGACCGTGCCTGCCGGAGACTGCTGCGAACGGGTTCTGGTTTCAGCGGGGGACGGAAGCCTGACCTATGAAGTGCATCTGTGCAGTCGGCACGCGGCCGTGGCGGAAAGCATAAGCCGCATGATCTCAGCTGCGGTGACGGACGAGGAAAAGGCTTCCGTCTGGAAAAAAGCGGCGGGCCTGTGGTCGGAAGAAATTGCAATGCAGTATGAAACCGCGGCCATGAACGCGACGGATCCGGCTGCGAAAGAAAAGATTCGCGAGGCCGCAGCAGCCTTCAGCCGGATGTCCCAGGCGCTGGAGGCGGATCTGGACAATCTGCACCAGGAGCAGCCAGAGCAGGCCGGCCGGATCATGGCCGACATGCTGAAGGATCACTGTGTGGATCTGTGCATTGAAATTCATACCGTTCCGGCTGCCCGGAAGGACAGCCTGACCGGCACCGGGTTTACCGAACTGACCGGATCCCTGAGCGGGGAGACCGTGATTATATCTGAGACAGGGAACGCGGACGGCAGCATTCAGCGGAAGATTCAGCTGGACAGCGATATGGGTGCCATTCTGCGCAACATTCACAGCCTGATCAGGCAGGTGAAGGTGCATCCGGGCACCTATACGGCAACAACTGCTCCCACGCCTCTGGCCCAGGTGCTTCAGACCGCGCAGGATCACTGGAGAAAAGAAATTGATCAGATCGTCACCGCCCGGTATATATCCACCACGGATCCAGACGAGCTGCAGGCCCTGATGGCCAGCCGGAATGCCTTGCTCACCTGGCTGGACGCACGGAAGAATATGGTGAATCTCCTGTATCCTTCCATCCCCGAAGCGGCGGAGGAAGCCGCCGCGAAGGAAGCCATGAAGTGGCTGATGTATGTCAGAAACCCTGAAATCCGTTAAAGAAAGAACCTACGCGGGTCCCTCTCCAGAGGGGATCTGCGCAGGTTCATACAAAAAGATCTGGCCTTGAAAAAATACCGGCGGGACTTATTTCCCGTCGGTATTTTTCGCCTTTTTTGCCTGATCGTTGGTATCGATGCTTCCCCGGTAGACCACGAATTTCTGATACAGAAACTCGGTGACGAAGTTAATCAGCATGGTGCCCGCCTGGACGATGTAATTGTTTACCAGGGGCTCGGCGGAAGCGGCGGCTCCGGTAAAGGGATTTTCGCCCGTCAGCGCAGCGGTCCACCAGGTGCTCAGGGGCGTGAAGACCACATAGAACAGCGCCACCAGCAGCATGGATTTTTTCAGATCCGCATCGGAGCGGAAGGTGTACTTCCGGTTGAAGGTAAAGTTCCACAGCACGGACAGAATCAGGCTCACCAGGTAAGCCAGCCAGGGAGCCCAGTGAAAGGCCTCGTAAAACAGGGTATAGGTGCCGATCTGGATGATGCCGGCGCTGATGGAGAAGAGGGTGAATTTCAGGGCCTGCAGGGCTTCATGCCGGCCGGTGGGCTTCTTTTCGTTTTCGCTCATGGGGTATCGCGTCCTTTCGGTATTCTGCGGAATAAAACCGCCGGAATCCATCATATCACAAATCAGCGCGCCGGTCTATGGGTCAGCTTATGCAGTGATATCAGAGCATGAGGTTCCCGGGCAGCTGGAAAAAGAAAGACTTCATGCAAGTCAGATAAGATCTGATGAGCGAGTCTAAAAGAATTGACTTTTGGGGAAGAAATGATAGAATAACTGCTGTTCATCGGAGGGTGGATTATTCAGAAGAAATGATCAACCGGATAAGATGTCGGGCTGAAATGCCCGGGGTCTTGTCCGGTTGTTTTTGCGGAGGGAAACATGAGTCAGGAAAGAAACTTTACGGAAGGGAAAATACTTTCTCCGCTGATCCGGTTTATGGTGCCGGTTTTTTTAGCGATGTTTCTGCAATCCATGTACGGTGCGGTGGATCTTCTGATTGTGGGCAAGTTTGCCAGCTCAGTGGATGTTTCCGCTGTATCAACAGGATCGCAGATCATGATGACCATCACAAATCTTGTGACAAGCTTCGCCATGGGCACGAC
>JAFUBF010000524.1 GCA_017460325.1 Clostridia bacterium
CAGTCGGTAGAGCGCATCCTTGGTAAGGATGAGGTCACCAGTTCGATTCTGGTCATCAGCTCCACAGAAAAGCCCGGAAACAAGGATGTTTCGGGGCTTTTTCTTATACTCCCGTCATTTCCGGGTGGAAAATGCATCCGTTGCTCTGTAGTAGTGGATAACCGCTCCGTCTCTGCCTGTGGACAGTCATGTCATCTGTCAGGGACAGAGAACATGTCAATTTACTGATAAAATATAAGCTTGAAGTTGCAGAGTACATCTGCTAACATGTACGAGGGTGACTGCCCGAAGGAGGTTCTCATAACAGACTTCCTTTCCGGGCAGCACAGAACAGGGTTTTTTCGTGAACTCAGTGAGGTCAGTATGGTAAAGATATATGGGACATTCGGACCGTCCTGCCAAAGTCAGGGGATACTGGAAAAAATGATTCAGGAAGGCGTGGACGGCATGCGTCTGAATCTCAGTCATACCTCTCTTGAGGAAAGCCGGTTCAAGATTAAACATTACAGGGCGTGTACGTCCCGTCCGGAGGAAAGGGAGATCATCATTGATCTGCATGGTCCGGAAATTCGGACCGGATACCTGAAAAGCGCGGTTACCCTGTCGGAGGGAACGGAATTTATCCTCAAATCCAAAAAGACAGGGGAAACGCTGCCTGTTGTCAGTGTTCCTCCGGTTTTTCTCGAAGCACTTGAACCGGGTGATGAGATTCTCTTCAGGGACGGTCAGATAAAAGCGCAGGTAGTCAGTGAACTGGAACCATCCCAGTCAGAGGCGGAGACGGAGGAGACGGAAAAAGGACGGTTCCGGCGTTTTCTCTGCCGGTCCACTCAGAGCGGAATCGTCAACAGCCTTCAGACTGTGAAAATCATTGGCAAGGAGGTTTACGGTTCTACCGTCACTACCCGGGATCACGAAAATCTGGCCCTTGCAAAGGAACTTGGCATTACGGGCATTATGCAGCCCTTTGTTCGGGGAAGCGAGGATATTCAGTCTGTTCGGGAAGCCATGGAACTGTACGGTCTTGATCTGCGCATTTTTGCAAAGATCGAATCGGAAACCGGCCTCAGGCATCTGGATTCAATTATTGAATCAGCCGATGTCATTGTGATTGCCAGGGGAGACCTGGGGAATGCCGTTCCACTGTGGGAACTGCCGCGTATTCAGAAGGAAATCGCAGCGAAATGCCTTGATGCCGGGAAGCCCTTCATGGTGGTTACGCAGATGCTCGATTCCATGATCAGAAAACCGATACCGACCCGTGCAGAACTGACGGATATCTTTAATGCCGTCATGGACGGCGCCAGTTACGTGATGGTTACCAGTGAAACCTCTGTGGGAAAATATCCCGTGGATGTGATCCGGTATCTGTCCAGAACGGTTCGCGAAGCGGAAAGTTACAGGAAAGCAAAAATGCCGGCAGCGAGAGTGATCTGAGCTTTTAAAGATGGATCAGGCGGAGGAAAGCCGGAAGACCGGACACTAAACGTACGGATACGGAATTTCCTGAGAAAGTGTTTGAATTGGCGTAAAAAGAGGGGTACAATAGGGGTTACCCGATTCGCGGAACAGTATCTTTATCAGGTCGGAAGAACTGAAAGAAATAGATGCGTAAAACAGGACGGGAGCGATCAAACTTCGGCTTTACTGAATTGGCGGTGAAAGTATAAATGCTTACGATGATTTTAAAAATGTCGGGAATTACGATTCTGTATGTAATTCTGACAATTCTGATCTGGATAGGGGTCAAAGGCAGAAAACTGAAGATTACGCATAAAATCGGAATCGGTATTCTGTATGGAATCTGCTCCGTTCTGTCAACCCATTTTGGTGTGAATTTCGGAGATATGGTGATCAATGTTCGGGATATCGGTCCTCTGGCGGCCGGCCTGTTCTTTGATCCGCTGTCCGGTATTCTGGCCGGTCTGATCGGCGGAATCGAACGGTATATCGTCGGAACGTACTTCAACGTCGGCAGTTATACCAGGATTGCCTGCAGCGTTTCCACCTGTCTGGCCGGTTTCCTTTCTGCCGGACTGCATGTGTATATATTCAAAAAGGAAAAACCCTCCGCGGTCTTTGCCTTCATCATGGGGGCTGTCGTCGAGGTATTCCACATGTACGTCGTATTCATTACGCATCAGACCGACATGAAGATGGCGTTTTATGTGGTTCGGACCTGTGCCATCCCCATGATTGTATTTACCGGTCTTGGCATGTGTCTTTCCGCCATCTTTATCTATGTTGTCGATGGGGAATGGAAGAATCCGTTCAGAGAGGTCCGGGTGGAAGAGATCCCGATTTCACATAAGTTCCAGGTCTGGCTCTTTGTGGTGACGGTGACCATTCTCCTGGGAAATTTTCTGATTTACTTTACCCTTGAAACCATGAGTGCGTTGCAGAATGCGCAGAACAGCATGATTGTGACGACATCAAAGATCATACGCATCATCGGTGAGGAACAGAATGGCAGAGATTCAGACCGGCTGGAGGATATCTTCAATGTCATTCATCTGGGTTCGAATGTGGATATCGACCTGGTGGAAAATCAATCCGGAATCGTCCAGAACGGTGAGCATATCGGTCAGAAACTTCCGAAGAGTATCAAGACGTATTGGGAAATGACCGACTCAAGAGGTCTTTTCCGGGACACGATCTTCGGGGAAAAGATGATCGGTTATCTGTCTGAATATGACAGTGAGATCACAATCCTGACCACTATTCCTTTGGAAGAGGTTTATATGGACCGGAACGCGCAGGCCTATCAGATTGCGCTTTCGGATATCCTTCTGTTTACGGTCATCTACGTGCTGGTGTACCTCCTGGTCCAGCAGATGGTGGTCAATGACCTGAAGCGGGTCAATCAGTCGCTTTCAAAGATCACGAGAGGCGATCTGAATACGGTTGTCAATGTCCGGAGCGCGGCTGAATTCGCCATGCTGTCGGATGACATCAACCAGACAGTGAATACACTGAAAGGATACATTCATGCGGCGGAAAAACGGATTGAACAGGAACTGGAATTTGCCAGAAACATTCAGCGGTCCGCTCTGCCCAACAATTTTACCTTTCCGCGGAATGATTTTGAACTGTATGCCCTCATGAATCCCGCCAAGGAAGTGGGTGGCGATTTCTATGACTTTTTCTTTATCGGGAAAGACAGACTGGCTCTGGTGATTGCCGATGTTTCCGGAAAGGGAATTCCTGCAGCCCTTTTCATGATGCGGGCTAAGACCGCCATCCGTGGACTGGCGGAGAGCGGTAAACCGGTAGAGGAGATTCTCGTCAGAGCCAATGCGGTGCTGTGTGAGGGCAATGATGCAGAAATGTTTGTATCGGTCTGGATCGGGATCATTGACCTGGTCACAGGAAAGATGCAGTGTGCCAATGCGGGACATGAGTATCCGGTGCGGACATCCGGAGACGGAAACTACGAAATGGTCAGAGACCGTCACGGTCTGGTGCTGGCCGCGATGGACACCGTCCGGTTCAGGCCCTATGAGATGGAATTTCAGCCCGGTGACCGTCTGGTGGTTTATACGGACGGTGTTCCGGAGGCCATTAACGAGGATGTGAAGCAGTACGGAGAAGAGCGGCTGCTTGATGCACTGAATGAGGTCAGAAATGAATCCATGGAGGTAACGCTGACCAGTGTGCGCAGGGATATTGCCAGTTTTGTCGGAAAAGCGGATCCTTTCGATGACATTACCATGCTTGGTTTCATTTACAAAGGACAGGAAAAGGCGTAAAAAGGAAAAGGCGAATCACCGCAGGGTGATTCGCCTTTCTGGATGTTTACTGAATTTCAATGGTGGCAGGCACTTTCCGGATTTTCCGGAGGGTAATGACCAGCACACCGTCTGTATAGGCCGCATGGACATTTTCACAGTCGAGGTCTTTTCCAATATGGAAAGAGCGGGCATAGGGGCCGGCGTAGCGCTCACTGCGGAGGACCTTTCCGGCATTTTCCGGAGGGACATTCTCCTTGTCCGGAGCGGGATGCGCTGCCTCAACGGTCAGATTGCTGTCCTTGATGGAAATGTGGATATCCTCTTTCCGGAATCCCGGCAGGTCCAGATCCAGTTCATACCGATCCTCATATTCAAGCACATCACAGCGCATGGGCTGAACGGCATTCCGGGGGCGTGCATGGGCGACTCTGTTATCCTGATACGGCTGCATAAAAGAATTCATCATGGTTTTTCTCCTCCTGCTTTACTGAATGTCAATGTATCTGGTTTCATCTTTCGGTGCTTCGAGTGCGGGCTTGCGGATGTTCAGGTGAAGAATGCCGTCGCTGAACGCCGCCTGAATGTCCTCCCGGCTCACATTGTCGCCCACAAAGAAGCTTCTCTGACAGCTGCCGGTATACCGTTCACTGCGGATGACCCGGCCCTGCTCATCTTTTTCATCGTTGTTGCTCTTCTGCGTTGCCTGAACGGTCAGGTAACCGCCATCAAGATCCACATGGATGTCGTCCCTGCCATAGCCGGCCAGTTCCATGGACACATCGTAATGGTCATCGTACTCACGGATATCACTCTTCATCACGGGCTCAGTGCGGCCGGAAAATCCGTTCACGGTCGGGAAAAATCCAAAGATCCGGTCGTCAAATATATCCTAAAAGTCGCAAAATAGTCATGTGTTATTCATATGGTTGTGATGCCCAGCATGTTCAGGAACATACGATCACGTTCCAGAATCTCGGTTTTCCATCTCTTTGCTTTGATTTGGGAAGAAACGTTGATCTCTTCG
>JAFUBF010000525.1 GCA_017460325.1 Clostridia bacterium
AGGGACACTGTTTGACAAACCGGTCATGACCGGGCCCACTCCTGTCAGAAGGTCTGTTATCGGGACTTCTCAGGTTCAAATGCAAGCATTTTATCATCTTCCGGATGAAAAAACAAACATGCACCTGAAATTTTCCCGGTCCGGTGCAGACAGAGAAAACCTGTTCCGACAGATCGGAACAGGTTTTTCCTTATCCTTTGACGCCTGCCTGGACGGAGATACCGGCCAGGAAATACTTCTGTGCGAAGAGGTAGAGAAGGAGGGGCGGGAGCATGCTGACCAGGCACGAGGCGATCATGTGAGCCCATTTCTGTTCATACTGACCGCTGAGCAGCCGGAGACCGGGGGTCAGGGTCTGATTCATGGGATTGGTCAGGATGATGGAGGGCCACAGGAAGTCATTCCAGGCACCGTTGAAGGCGAAGAGGCCGACCACGATCATGACCGGGGCGATGGAGGGCAGGATGATGTGGAAATAGATCTGAAAACTGCCGGCACCGTCAATGGAGGCGGCCTCGTCCAGATCCTTCGGGATGCCCTTCATGAAATTTCGGATGAGGAAAATGTTGAAAACCCCGGCCAGTGAAGGCCAGATCAGGGCGTTCAGATTATCCACCCAGCCAAGGGCGTTGGAGATGCGGAACATGGGCAGAAGATTAACCACGTTGGGGAACATGCTCATGTACATGAGAGCCCAGAAAATCTGTTTTCCGCCTTTGAAGGGGAGGCGCTCATAGGCATAGGCGCTCAGGCTGGTGACAATCAGCGTGCCCAGGGTGACCGCAATGGAGACGATGAAGGAGTTTTTGAACATGGCCAGAATATTGGCGGTGGTGTTGGTTCCCTCGCCGCCGACAAACATCTCAATGTAGTTGACGACGGTCCATTTTCGGGGGATCATCCGGCTCAGGTAATCAAGCGGCCCCTTCACATTGGCAAAAGAGGTGATAAAGTCGGAGTCCGTTTTGAAGGAACTGAGGAGCAGCCAGAAAACGGGGACGATCCAGACCAGCCCCAGCAGGAGCAGGAAAAGAAAGGCGATGAGTTTGGCCCTTTTGGATTCTTTCATACAGGGTGCTCCTTTCCATCAGTCCGGTGTATTGGAACGCATGACGCGCATCTGCAGGAAGGAAACCAGCATGATGCAAAGGCCCAGGATGACCGCCATGGCGGCGGACATGCCGGCCACCTGCTTCTTGACGGCGTTTTCCTGAATGTACATGAGCAGGACGGCGTTGGCCTCGTTGTTGGAAAATCCGGTCAGCATGAGAGGCTGTCCGTAAATATTAAACTGCGCCACGACGGAGATGACGAAGGTATAGGTCAGGGGGTAGATCATCCCCGGAATGGTGATGTGGATGAACTTGTCAAGGGGCCCGGCGCCATCCACTGAGGCGGCTTCGTAGTGATCCTGCGGAATGGAGGCCAGGGCGCTCTGGTAGATGACCATGTTGCTGCCGGCACACCACCAGATGGTGACGATGACCACGACAAACCAGGAGTGGGGCGGCGCAAACCAGTTGGCCTCTGAGCCCAGAAATTTGGTGACCACGCCGTACTGGGCGTTGAACATGTACCGCCAGGAGAGGGTCACCGTCGTAATGGAAAGAAGGCTCGGGAAGTAGTAAAGGGCCTGGAAGAACCTGTGTCCCCGGCACCGGGTTTTAAGGGCAAGGGCCAGGGAGAGCGGGACGATGATGCAGAAGGGTACACTGTAAAGGACGAACTTCACGGTGTTGAAAAGTCCATTCCGCAGCTGTTTGTAGTAGGTATTGCCTGCGTCAAACAGGAGCGTCCGGAAGTTCTGGAGGCCGATGAACACCGGTTCATTGAACAGATCCCACTTGGTAAAGGCGGCGTAGATGCCGTACAGGGCCGGGGTGATGAAAAAGAGGGTGAAAAAGAACAGCTGCGGGGCGATGTACGCGTAGGGCAGCAGATCACGCCGGAAACTGCGGCGGCCTTTTTCCGTTCCAAGCTGTGGAAAACTGAGAAAAGCGGCGAGTCCGGCAGCGGCCAGTGCCAGAAAGGCAACAGGGGAATACCCGACGAGAATGAGGGAAACATCGCGTTTCCGAAGCTTTTTAACCCCGGATTCCTTGAGTGCCGAACTGAGCGGGGGATACAGGGCGTCATTCACCTTCGGGGCGGCAAAGAGAATCAGGAAAAGGGCGAAAGCGAGAAAGGAAACGAGAGAAAACAGGAATCCCACATTGCGTTGTTTGCAAAGATGGGCAATGATGGCCGCGATCATGGAAACAACTGCCAGAGGAATCAGGAGAATACTGGCGGTGCTGAGACTGAAAAACAGTGCGGGAAAGGTCATCTCTGTGTGTACCTGGATCTCTTTGACGGTAGTGGATCCGGTTACGCCCGAGAAGCAGAACAGAAGGAGAAACAGGATCCCCAGCAGCGCAGAGGTTCTGGATCGGACCATGATGATACCTCTTTTCTTCCAATTTACAGAGCGGTGTGTCCGGGAATAAGGAAAAGAGGACCGGGGCAAATGCCCCGTGTCCTGATCTGCGATGTTTACTGCGCGGCGATGGCGTCCGCGATTTCGGCGTCAACCTGCGCAAGTGCGTCGTCGATGGAGATGGTTCCGTCGACAAAGTCCCAGCCGATACGGGAGAAGGCGGTGTCAAACAGGCCCCAGTAGCGGTAGGAATAGATGGCCAGGGTATCCACGTTTGCGGGGTCGGCGAGGAATCCCTGAGGCAGGGTATTCAGGTCCAGATTGTCCCAGGCAGAGACATAGGAGGGGCACTGACCGGCCTGGACGGCCCAGGTTTCAGACTGAACGGCACCCATGTACTTGATGAATTTGGCCACGGCCAGATCCTCGGCCTCGGTGCGCTCTTCGTCCGCAAACTGGACGAAGTTGTGGGAGCTGGTCCAGTTTTTGACGCAGGAGGGATCAAAGCAGACAGCGGGAATCATGCCGAAATTGACGCCGGCATCCACGGCCGCCGCTTTCATCCAGATGCCCTCGGACCAGACGAGGAGCTCGCCACCGTAGAACATGGAGGAATAGTCGTCGGACTTGTTGGTGGTATATCCGCCCTCATAGAGATCCTTCATGGTCTCCAGGACCTTTTTCATATTCTCGTTGTTGATGCACGGGTTCGTGCCGTCTTTGGAGAGGGTCAGTTCCGGATCCAGCTGTGCATAGTAACAAAGAAGCTGCGCACGCATCCAGCCCAGATCGAAGATGGCGCCCTCATAACCGTTTGCACGGGCCTTATCGCCCAGCGCTTTGATTTCATCAAAGGTCAGAACGCCGTCGCTGAGGAACTCGTTCAGGTCATACTTGTCGAACAGGTCCTTGTTGTAGTAGGTTACATAGCTGTGAACATCCAGCGGAATGCCGTAATGTTCCCCGTCAATGTCGGTGCGTGCCCAGGCAGAGGCAATGTAATCCTCCTGCTTCACGTCCGCCTGTGCCAGCACGTCGCTGTCATAGGCATAGAGCATGTCGTTGGCCACAAAGTTGGGAATGCGCTCAATGTGCACGATGCAGACATCCGGCACATCGGATCCGGTCTGAACGGCCAGAGGAATTTTCTGGTAGAGGTCATCGGCGGTCATGGGGGTGTGATTGACAAAGATCTCACTCTGTGAGGCATTGAAGGCATCCACCATCTGCTGCATGGTAGCGCCGTCGCCGCCAGTAAAGACGGACCAGTACTCAATCTGGAGAGGCTCTGCAAAGGCAGAAACCAGGGTCAGGACCAGCGCAAGCGCCAGTGCGAAAACAAGAGACTTTTTCATGAGAGTTACCTCCTTATATTTTCTGCCGGATACGACCGGCGGATAAACGGGGAATCAGGGACGTCCTTCCGGATTGACATTCAGTGCCCGGATCTTTTCCGGATCTACCTTGGGTTTCCGGTCAGGGGTCAGCAGGCCGTTGATTTCCTGCATGACATCGGTAAGCTGGGTATAGCAGTATCCCTGGCAGTAGGGAAGGCGGCGGATGGCATCTGTCACAGAGGCAAAGCGGCGGAGGAAGGCCTCCTCACTGCTGACTTTGTCGTGGTAGCCCCAGGTCTGCATGCCACCCATGTCCTCCTGGATGCCGATGTTGTCAAAGGCGATCCCGCCGTATTCGGTAATCATGAACGCTTCTTTTCCGGTGGGCGAGTACTGCTGGGCGTAACACGGATGGACATCGCAGGAATGCTGCTCCACAGCTTCGCGGCTTTCAAAGTGCCTGGCGAGAACCTCGCCCTCTGCCGCATAGTCGTGCAGGGCACAGATGTCGGTTATGACCTGTTCCCAGCCGTCGTTGGAGGAACAAAGACGCGTGCCGTCCAGGGACTTGGTCAGGTAGTAGAGCATCTGTGCCGTGGCCTGCTGACGGCGGTCGGTGTAGATGTTGCGGACGCCCCAGCTCTCATTGAGGGGAACCCAGCAGATCAGGCAGGGATGGTTGTAATCCCGGCGGATAAAGTCCGTCAGGGTCCGGGTCAGGTGGCGGATGGCATCGTCGGAAAAGTCATAGGCAGAAGGAAGCTCGCCCCAGACCAGAAGACCCATGCGGTCCGCCCAGTAATAGTACCGGGGATCCTCCACTTTCTGGTGCTTTCTTGCGCCGTTGTACCCAAGGGCCAGTGTCAGGCGGATATCCTCCTGAATCGCCTCATCCGAGGGCGGAGTCAGAAGGGAATCCGGCCACATGCCCTGATCCAGAATCATGCGCAGATAGATGGGACTGTTGTTGAGGTAGATCTTTCCCTCCCGGACCTCGATTTTCCGCATGCCGAAGGAGGTGCAGACATGATCCAGGGCTCGGTCCTGATCCAGCAGTTCACAGGAAAGATCATACAGGTCCGGTCGCTCCGGGGACCAGAGGTGCACCTGATCCAGATTTCCAGTGATAATCAGATCCACCGGGATGCGCGTAATCCGGTCTGAGACGGTCGTTGTAACGGTCCGGAGAGTCCTGCCTTTATAAGAGATCGTGAGGCGCAGAGAAAGGGGCATGGAAACCGGCCGGTTCAAGGTGATTTCAGCGGTAAACAGGTGGCGGTCAATATCCGGGGTCACGTGAATGTCGGTCATCCGGTACGGCCCGACAGCCTCCAGATAAACGCTCTGCCAGATGCCGCTGACGGGGGTATACCAGCAGCCCATGAGGCCGCGGTTCCAGTACTGCTTACCCCGGGGCTGGGTCGTATCCGGGTGATCCTCCACCCGAAGCGCGAGATCGTTTTCCCCCTCCTGAAGGGCCGGGGTGATATCGATCTCAAAGGGGGTATACCCGCCCCTGTGCAGTCCAACCATGAGTCCGTTGACATAGACCTGACAGGCAAAGTCCACGGCACCGAAACGGAGGAGCAGGTGCTGTCCCTGCATTTCCGCCGGTACGGTAAAGGTACGCCGGTACCACAGGATCGGATGAATTTCATCCGTCGGCCCGATCCCGCTCATCTTCGCCTGATAGGCGAATGGAACCTGAATGGTCATGGGAAAGGTCGTCCCGGGAAGATACCATTTTTCAGTGAGACCGCGATCCTCATCGTCAAACGCGAACTGCCATTCGCCGTTCAGACTGTTAAACGTATCCCGGACAAAATCCGGTCTCGGATGCTCCGTTCCTGGAAGGATGCTCAAGGTCCATGCCTCCTTTTTTTATTCTAAAAATTTTGAAGTAAACAACCTGACTGTTTCATGAATTTTAAAAATATGCCGGAAATTCGAATCAATCTGCGAAACAACTGTTGAGACATATTGTAATAATGCACAATTTAAAAGTCAACCGTTTATCCATCATATTACAAAACCTGTAGAAACCGGATTTTTATCTCTAAAATACTTGAAATAAAGATTGATCCAACCGGCCGCTTTGTGTATAATTCAAACAGGACATCACGGGGCCCGTGATCTGAACAGGGGGAAACAGGAATGAATGAGATTCAGGGAAAACATGCGGATCTGTCCATCAGCCGGCCGGAATCGCTCACCCGCATTGCCCGGGCACTTTCATCGGAACTGCGTGTCAGCGTTCTGGCGGAGCTCAGCCGCCGCAGCCTCAGTGTGGGGGAACTGGCCAAAGTGCTGGATGTGCCCATGTCCTCCATGGCCGTTGCGGTAAAGACGCTGGAGGAGGCGGGGCTGATTCGGTGTGATTATCAGCCGGGAACACACGGGTCGCTCAAGATCTGTAACCGGAAACTGGATACGCTCTCCATTGAGCTGTTTGATTCCGAGGCGATGAATGAAAAGGAAATGGTGACCATTGAAATGCCCATCGGCGGGTATTCCCTGGCCGGGGACATTGAGCCGACCTGCGGCATCCTGAACGAGCAGATGCCCATTGGCGCCATGGACCTGCCCCGGGTCTTTTATTCCCCTAGACGCTTTTCCGCGCAGCTGATCTGGTTTTCCCGGGGCTACCTCGAATACCGGTTTACCACCATCGGAGAATGGATCAATGAGGCGGAAATCGAGTGGGTGGAGCTGTCCTTTGAGGCGTGCTCGGAGGCGCCCATGTACCGCAATCCCTGGCCCAGCGACATCTATGTGGAGATCAACGGAAAACGGCTGGGCACCTGGACCTGTCCCTGTGACTGCGGCGGGCGTCAGGGACACCTGACTCCGGCCTGGTGGGAGACGACCAGTACGCAGTTCGGATTTCTCAAGTTCTGGCGGGTGACCGGAGAGGGAACGTATCTGGATGATCAGCTGCTCTCAAACGTCAGTATCCGGGATCTGGAACTGGGAAATCTGGAGTGTGTACGGGTACGGATCGGGGTGGATCCGCAGTCGGAAAACGTGAACGGGATCAACCTGTTCGGGGAAAAGTTCGGGGATCATCCTCAGGCCCTGGTGATGAAAGTCGGATACAAATTCTGAACAGTCCCGGCCCGGACGGGCTGGTTTTATGGATTCGATCGCCAAAAAAGTCGCCTCCCCGCAGTACGATGTACTGCAGGGAGGCGAACGTGATGGTATTTTGTATTCACTCCCAATAGGTAAGAGTTTGAAGGTATCGTTCCCTTTTCACTGGGACATACCGTACGTGTCCATGATTGTGGGTATTCAGCCTCCAATCGATATTTTGCGCCATTCGGGGCTGAATACCAACAATCAGAATAACGAAAGATCCCTGTGGTTTCAAGCTTTTCTTTTCCCGGTACGGAGACGAGATGATCATGCCCCGGGAAGCGATTTTTCCAGTCATTCTGGCCTGTTGACAGAAACCAAATGGAACCTCAGGTCACGACCGGAGGTTCCATTTGCTACGGGTTAACGGTTTCTGAGGGGATAACGGACTTTGAGGGTCCGGATGCGGAAGGGGGTAAAGGGGAGCGGCTCCGCCGGGTCCAGCAGTTCCTCTTCTTCCTCCAGCATGTTACATTCATGGATGGACAGGACCGGATGGAAGAAGGTGAGGCGGGTACGGGCATAGCCGCCGGCAGATTCATACAGGCGCAGAATATAAGCATTCTGCACGTCCTCACAGGGCTTGACCGTTTCAATGACCACATTTTCATCATCCGCCTGGCAGAGACGGGCCGGGAGAGAACCGGTCATGGAAATAACCGGGTAGTTAAAGGTATAGGCCGGCCGGATGACTGTCTCGGAGGAGAAGCCGCCCACATGGGGATAGATGGCATACCGGCAGAAATGACGTCCCTTGTCTCCCTCCCGGTCAGGGCGGCAGCCGCCCTTGTGCAGGCTGAGGTGCATGCTGCCCTCCAGAACGGAGATGCCGTACTTGCTGTCATTGAGCAGCGCGATGCCGTAATTGTTTTCGGAGAGATCGGAATACTTGTGGTTACAGACCTCAAAGCGGGCTTTTTCAAAGGTGGTGGACCGGTGATTGGAGCGCCGGAGAGATCCGAACTGAATCTCGTTGCGGACGCCGTCGGCAAGGAGGGTGGTGTCAAAGGCGGCCTTGAGGAACCGGTGATCCTCCTGCCAGTCCATGCAGGTGTCAAAGGTGATAAGAGGAGACCGGGCATCAAAGATCATGTCCTGAGTAATCCGGGTACGTTCGGTCAGCTGCCAGACGGAGCGAATCCGGCATTCCACCGGGCCCACGGAAACCGTTTCCCGGGAGAGAAGGGTGCCTGCCGGATGGAACTTTTCCTCCGTATCGGCATCAATGTCCCAGTTATCCCACTGAGCCGGGACATCCTCTGCCAGAAGGAATGTGTTGAAGGGCATGTTGCCCACCAGTTCACGGCCGGTCCGCAGGTCGATCATGGAGGAAATGGCGCCCTCCGGGCTGAAACGGATGCGGGCAAAGGGCGTGGTCAGCACATCCCCCTCAAAGGTGAAGGGAACCGGTGCCTCCGCCTCCGGTCCGGGCGGCGTCTGAATCGGGGACAGGGCCATGGATGAGAGCGGGGCAAGCGTGATGCCGGCAACGGCGGTGCAGACCTGTCCGTTTATGTCCGTATAGGACTGGTGGATGCCCTCCGCAAAGGAACAGGGGCCAGGAAGATGCAGGGTGTCGGACCGGGTAAACGCGATGGAATTGAAAAGGACCAATTGGCCGACGGGATCCCGGAACGTTTCCCGGAGCAGGGTCTCTGCCCGGGTAATAGTATCGGAAATGGCTGCCCGGGCTTCCTCGTGGGCGCTGTGGATACAGGTGCCGGGGAGCAGATCGTGAAACTGATGGACCAGAAGCTGATTCATCAGGGGCTGAACCGGCGTGATATCGGCCACGGTGCCATTCGTGACGGCCCGCAGGACAATGGCCAGTTCGAGATTGTGAAGGGCAATCTCACAGAACCGGTTGTTGTGCTTGATTTCATGCTGGTTGGTCAGGGTGCCGCGGTGGAGTTCCAGATACAGTTCATCTGCCCAGACACTGGGGCACTCCAGATCCGCCTCCAGATCGTGCATGAAATCCGAAACAGTGGTATAGGCACTTCTCGCCACTCCCTGCAGATCGCCCAGCCGGCGGGCCATCTCCAGCATCTCAAACTCCGGCCCGCCGCCGCCGTCTCCCTTGCCGAAGGAAAACAGTCGCCGGTTTGCGACCCGCTTTTCCCGGATGCCCTCATTGCCGGTAGTTTCTTTTTCGTACATTTCCGGGCTGGGGCCCTGGTGTGTCCGGTTCAGATGGGTGAGGACGCGGGTTCCGTCAATGCCCTGCCAGAGGAAGGTGGTCAGAGGGAAGGAATTGGTGTCGTTCCAGGACATCTTGGTGGTCAGAAAATAGCGGACCCCGCAGCCTTTCATGATCTGCGGAATGGCACTGGAATAGCCGAAGGTGTCCGGCAGCCAGAAACAGTCGGAGGTATAACCGAAGTATTGCCGGGTAAACCGCTGCCCCCAGAGAAACTGACGGATCATGGTCTCCCCGCCGGTCAGGTTGCAGTCACATTCCACCCAGACGCCGCCGTTGGGTTCATAGCGGCCCTCGGCCACCCGCTGCCGGATTCGCTCAAACAGCTCGGGATAATGCCGGCGGATCCAGTCACTGTGGAATGCGGAGGACTGGATGAACCGGTATTCGGGGTATTCCTCCATGAGGTTGAGAACCCCGGCATAGGTTCTGGCGCACTTCTTTTCCGTTTCGGTCATGGGCCAGAGCCAGGCGGTGTCCATGTGGCTGTGCCCGATGAGCCCGATAAACGGCGCGGTGCTGCCGTTCTTCTTTTCCAGCTGTTCCCTGAGCAGCGGGGCCGCGGCGGTCAGGCCATCCCGGAAGGCCCGGTCATGGGCCGGGTCGTAACAGAGGACAAGATGGGCGTGGTACAGGGCGTTTTCCACCTCCGCCCGCCGGAAATCCGTCTCCGGCAGAGCGGCGCGGAGGGAGAGAAGAGTGCGCAGGTCAAACAGGAAATCCGTGAACTGTTCATCCCGGACCATGACCGTGGCATTCCCGGTCTCCCAGGTGTAATCCGGCAGTCGCTCTTCACTGAGGGGGTGATTCCCCGGAACATCATGCCAGGCATAACACTCCAGCATGAAATCATACGTCTCCCCTTTTTGCGCCCGCTCCGTGAAACGGTTGCACCAGTGGTTCCCGTGGGAGGCTTCAACAAATTTGGCGGCATAGTTGGAGTGAATGCGTCCGTTGACCCAGAGGGTTGCCTCGTAATAGCGCATCTCCGGCATCAGGTAGAGAGCCTGTTCCGCCAGTTCATCCGGGACGGTATACGTAAGGTGAAACCATCCGTAAACGCCTTCGCCGCCCCAGCGCTGACCGGGCGGAGTGAAAAGCGCCGCCTCGGGCGGAGCATGGAGGGGTGTCCTTGTCTCATAAAGGCTAAGCACCCGGGCCGTTCCCACCGGACGGAAGATTTGCTGATAGAGGGTGTCACAGAGTCTCTCGAGTTTCTGTATGGTTTGTTTCATACTCGAATCGGTAAGCATGCGTGTTCTCCTTTGCTGATTTGGCTTTCGGCACTGTATGAACGACATGGGCAATATTTGACAGACGGCAGGACCTCTGACAGGTATATGATCGTGTTTGGAATCGGAAAAGTTCAGTGTTCCAATGTCTGGAAAAGGGCCGGGAACGGTCCGGGTACACAGCTGAAAGGTGTGACTCCATTATACAGGAAATCCCGGGACTTTTGGCTGAAACTTTCGAATTTGGGTCCGGCCGGATACAGGCATGGGAGTGCAAAATGAAAGCCGGCTGTGATATACTTGCACAGGCACCGGATCAATTTTCCCACCGGGATTGTCCATCCTCCGCGGGAAATAATCAATGACAGACAATGAGGTTGAGAGAGATGACAGATACTGCTCGAATTCGCGCTCTGTTCGTGGCGGCTGCGGCAGCGCTGGGCCTGCTGGCACTGGTCATTTTCAGTCAGCCTCTTTATGACGATGTGGATAATTACACGGTGGCACTGGTGGTCAACGGACTTTTCGGAAAGGATAACGGCTGCCAGTATACGCATGTACTGCTGAACCGTCTCATGTCGGTTTTTTCAGGGCTGCTTCCGGGGGCAGACGTGTTTACGCTGCTGGGCCGGGTGCTGATCACCGGAGCCTTTGTCCTTCTGCTGTACATGACCGGAATCCGGGCGCGAACTGGCCTTCTGTCCGGCGTCCTGCTGAGCTTTTTTCTGTTTCTGTCCGTCTGCATTTCCCTCTTTTCGGGGAATTATGGTATACAGGCCATTTTCTTTGCCGGGACCGGTATCACGGTGCTTCGGCTTGCGGATAGTAAAACAGACAGATTCCCGGTCTTTTTCGGAGCTTTGCTTCTGGCCTTCGGATTTCTGTGGCGCCTTCAGGTTTCCCTTCTGTTTGTCCCCTTTCTCCTCCTTGAGGTGGTTTGCGGGCACTTTTCCGGGATGGGAAAACGAACGGTGTTGCCTCTGGCCCTGGTGTTTCTGCTGTTTGCCGTGCAGGCCATACAGGAGCGGAGGGAACCGCTTATGTCCTCTCTTGCCTATGACCGGCCCCGAATTCGCTACCAGGATTATGGGGCGAAGGACTGGCCTGAGGTGGAAGCGGAGGCGCAGGAACGGGGCATTACGCATGCGGAATACGAGATGGTGGATCAGTGGCTGCTCCTGGATACCGGCACTATAACCGCAAAGAAGCTGCAGGATATTGCCGGCATCAGCGGGAAAACGGATTATCCGCTGACACCGGCGGGACTCCTTGAGGCGGTAAAAGTCCTCAGGTGGTATTTTGTCGGCGAAAGCGTGTTCAACTATGTCTGGCTTTTGGGCATCGTGCTGGGCGCCCTGGCGGTGACGGTGGCGGCGTCCGGGATAAGAGGCCACCTTCAGCCACTGCTGATTCTGCTGGGCGGTCAGCTGATTATTTTCATCTATCTGATTCTCGGACGGGCGCCCATGCGCCTGATTCATTCCGTCTATCTTGTGCAGAGCTTTGCTCTGCTGTGGGCAGGACTGGCGGTCACCAAAGACCCTCGGGGACGGCGCAAATCCCTGCTGACCATGGGTCTGTGTCTCCTCCTGGTCCTCTTCGGGGGCAGCGGCCTCCTTTCGCTGGCCGGGTCCGGCTTTCAGCGGCCGCAACTGGCCCTGAATGCCCGAATCGGTGCGGATGATTCCGCACTTCGTGTTGCGGACGAGGAAGGGGTTATCATTTGGGATAACTGGGGACAGGGATTTAACCGCCCCCTGATGAAACAGGGAAAGTTGCCAACGAAGGAAATGCTGGCCCTGCATCTGCCGGCCGGGGACTGGATCTACGGACAGTCGTATTTCATCCGGTTTCTGGAGGAGATGGGAATGCCCAATCCCTATGAGGCGCTCTTGGATCATCCGCACCGGTATTATGCGGTTGAGGGGGATACAGCCCTTAAGCTGTATGCGGAGCATACCCCCGGATTTAAGGCCGAACCGGCAGGCCAGGTTTCGGGTATTCCCCTGTATCGTTTCGGGCGGATAAAGCCGGAATGAGGAGCACGGGAGTCCGGATGCGTGGGCTTTTATCGACAGGAAAGTTCCCGGCTGAGGCCGGAAAGTGACAGATTTGGAGGCAGAAGAATGTCCGGAGAGATTTACAGGCAGCTTTCCCGGGAGGGCAGAGTGCTGGTGGATGAGGCCATTGCCCATCTGGCGGCAGGGTATGACAGGGAGACGGGCCTTGTCACCGAAACGCTGGAGGGGAAGCCGTACCGCAGCGTGCGCAATTCCATGTATTATGCCCTCGGGGTGATGATCCGGGGGGATGCGGATGCCCTGCCAATTGCTCAGAAGGTAATCCGGACTGTGCTGGATCTGCAGCTGGATGCACCCCAGGAGATCTGGCACGGGGTGTTCCGCCATCCGGATGATCCGAATCCACCCGCAGGACTGTTTAACTGGCATGAGGTTTCAAGGGAGGAACGATATCACGCAGATGTCACCTGGGAACGGGTGTCGGACAGGTTCGGGCGGCTTCTTGAGGAAAGGCCGGATCTGGACCGGCAGGCCATCCTGGATCTGCTGGAATCGGCCCTCCGCCAGACCGTGCCGGTGGAATGGGATACCTATGAGCCCAATCTCCGGGAATTCATAGGCATGACCTTTGCCATGATGCTGGAACACTTTGAGCAGGAACTGCCCGGGGAACTGGTCAGGGAAATGGAGGAAAGCGGCGAAAAGCTGGTCACCGGGGCCATTGAGCGAATGGAGGCCGGGCTGATTCCCCTGAATACGAATGTCCGGATCATGTATGTCTTCATTCTCGAGTGGTTCGGCCGCAGACTTGACAAAGGGAGATGGGTCATGCGGGCCATTAAGGAGGCAAGGCAGCTGTATGAGGAATATGCCGAATATCATGCCTGCGCGGAATTCAATTCACCGACCTACTGTGGCGTAGACCTCTCCACCCTGGGGTTCTGGCGCCGGTATTCGCAGATGGAAAGCATCCGGACGCTGGGGGAGCGGCTTGAAACGGGCATCTGGGAGGACATGGTTGCGTTTTACAACCCGGCCATGCGGAATTTCTCCGGGCCGTATTCCCGCTGCTATGAGCTGGACATGAAAGTGCATACCTGCTTTTACGATCTCCTTTACTGGGGACTGGGTGAGGAACGGTTTCCCTTTCATCCCTTTTCCATTGAAAGCGTGATTAACCCGCTGATGGTCCTGGGTGAGGTGCATATTCCGGAAAGCGTCATTCCCAGGCTGCTTGAAGTCGGACCGGAACGCTCTGTGGAAAGGAAGTTCCGGGAACTCAGCGAGCGGGGGGAGCCGGGCCGGAACAATGCCCTGTGTACGGCAAGGGCCTGGATCTCGCCGGACCTGATGATCGGCGCTATGTCCGGCAGCCGGAATACCAGCTATCAGCTGCATCCCCTGACGGCGTTCTGGATGGACCACGGGGAGATGGGAACCCTGACCCTTCAGAGACGCTGTCTGAACGGACGGGCAAAGCACATGCATACCGTGATTTTTGACGGGACCGTGTCCGGGCATCATGCAGAGATGCGCGTGCGGAATGAGGCCTCTGCCCCGGTGGAACTGGTCTTCCTGGTGGACAGGAAAGGCACGAACATTGCGGGCGTAACGGATACGGTGTGGCACTTGCCGGGACTCACCGTACAGGCTGTGGTGTCCGATACGGACAATAACCGGGTTGCGCCCAATGTGCACAAGAATCCGGTCAGCGGGCAGATGGAGATCTGTTATCCGCTGGAGCCCGGCGATGAGCGAAATTTCGAACTGGATTTTGACCTTCAGGGGTAGTCAGGTGCTGTTTCATCGGAAGAGAAAAGAGCGTTCAGGATCCTTTTACAACGGAGAAGACTGTCATGTACGCTGCTTTGCAGCGGGATGATCGTTCTGAGCAGCAGTCACGGACCAGACGTTGGATCATAAACAGGGAGGATGACAAAGATGCGTCGGAGTTTATGGATCAGAGAAAGAAGCAATGGCGTCAACCTAACATATAATGATATTATGTGCCCGAACATTGTATGATAAATTTCTGAAAATATCCGTAATTTATCCTAAGATCGAATCAAAAGTATCCGTACACGCTTGTTGAATTAATTCATATGGATATTTATGTGGTAAAAATAAGATTCTTAAATATCTATATATAGTATAAACATGCATAATTTTCCTTGTATAATCACAATATGTTG
>JAFUBF010000526.1 GCA_017460325.1 Clostridia bacterium
AAAACAAGTTCGTTGATGTTGGGGAGAACCTCATTGAGTTCCTTCTCAAGGGCAGGAGAGGTTGTCGTATCCAGACGTCCCTCCAGGGAAATGGTCATCACGGAACCGTTCTCGGTTTTATTAATTGTCATTATAATGCTCCTTTTCCAATGGTAAAAATATGAATTGAACAATCACGGGCATATTATAGCCGATAAAAGCGGACAAATCAATAAAACAATGGATTTATCCTGAGCGGAAACGGATTTTTTATCGGACATGCCACGCCATGGGACGCGGTGGAGGGGGAAAACCGGGGATTACCGGTAGTATTCCCCGCGCATCAGCAGATAGATGATTTCCTCAAGCGCGGCAGGATCGGCATCCTGGCCGGAACGGACGTAGGTTTCCGCAATGCTGGTAATGCCGGCGGCAATAAAGTCGATGACATAGGGTTCAAGAGCGGGATGGGTACAGCGGGTGCCGGAAAGACACCGACTAAAATCTTCCCGCAGAACGCAGCGCAGGAGCGGCATCAGGTCGTGCGCGGCAAGAACCCGGAGAATATCGGCGTGGCGAACGATATACTGCCCGAATCCGGCACACATCTGGCGGAAAGAATGCTCACAGCAGTCAGGCTGCGTTGACTGGGAGTAACAGCAGTCGTTGCGAAGGGCGAAGGTAATGACATTGTCTTTGGCCTGAAACAGACTGTAGAAAGTCTGACGGGAGACATCCGCCCGCTTGCAGATGGCGCTGACGGAAATTTCACCGTAAGGCATTTCTGACAGGAGGGCGAGCAGAGCACTGGTAATCTGCCACTGGGAGGCGACAGCCGTCTTGTTGGTACCGCAATACATGGCGATGAATTCCTTCAAAAAAGAATTTTTTACAAAACCTTGACAAGTGTCAAAGTAATGCTATAATCATTATACCATAATCCTGACACTTGTCAAGGTTTGGCCGGACACGGGCCGAATTGCGGGCACTGTGCCGGAGAGGCGGAAAACTGACCGTTGGCGCCATAAGGGCAGTTTCCGTCTGCCCATAGTCCTGCCTTTGGCAGGACGGAAAGACAGGCAGTGCCGAATGACCGGGCACTGCACGAGGAGGAAAAACATGGCTGTAATACCTTTGCATAACGTATTGGTCCTTCCGGATTCCAATGTCTATCTGAAAACGGAACGGTATAAAAAAGCGACGGGCCGCATGCCCCGAATGGAGGAGCGCATCGTGCTGCTCCTGCTGAAAGACAATATCCCGAAGGACAAAATGACGCCGGAGAGCTTCTATCCCATCGGCGTATCGGGTGTCATTTCCGATATTCATGAGGAAGGGTGGTTTACCGTACGTACCCGGGGACGGGTGAACCTGGATGAGGCTGCGATCCTTCCGGATGGACGCGTGGAGGCGTACACCTCCCGGCGGGAGGATACGGACGTTCTCAGCGACAGGGACAACGCCCGCAGGACGGCAGATGTCAAAGCGGCCCTCGCGGAATTTTCCCGGGGGACGGAGTGGGAACAGGGATCAAGAGCCTGGATGGATCAGTATTCAACGCTGAATGAAATGGCGGGGGCATGCGCTGTCTGGATGGAGATCCGCCAGAGCGAAGTATATGCGATTCTGGCGGAGGACAGTGCCGTAAAACGGGCTGAGATGGTGGAAAAACTGATCCTTGAGACGCTGGAAATGGGACGTCTGAGCCAGGAGGGATCCTCGGCCCGGCAGGAAGATTACCAGAAGATGGTCCGGGAATCCGCCATACGCAAGCAGATGGAATACCTGCAGAAAGAGCTGGATGAGATGCATCCGGAAAATGTATCGGATATCCGGCGGCTTGAACTGAAGGTGCAGGAATCCGGAATGAATGAGACGGCGAGAAAAGAGGCGGACAAGCTTCTGAACCGTCTGAAGCAGGAGGGGGCTAATGGTACGGAAACCGGGATGCTGTACAACTACCTGGATTTTCTGACCAGCCTTTCCTGGAAGAGAGAACCGGCACGGGAAATTGACATGGATGAGGCAGAGAAGGTGCTGGAAGAGGATCATTTCGGCCTTCGCAAGGTGAAGGACCGTATTCTTGAGCAGATTGCGGTCATGAATCTGAAAAAGGAACAGTCCGGTTCAATCCTTCTCTTTGTCGGGGCACCCGGAACCGGAAAAACCAGTATCGGGCAGAGCATTGCCCGGGCCCTGCACCGTCCGTACGTCCGGGTCAGCCTGGGCGGTGTCCGGGATGAGGCGGATATCCGCGGTCACCGGCGCACGTATATCGGGGCCATGCCGGGACGGATTATGGATGCGATTCAGAAAAGCGGGGCGTCCAATCCGGTCATGGTGCTCGATGAGGTGGACAAGCTGTCCGCCTCCTATAACGGCGATCCCGCCAGTGCCCTGCTGGAGGTACTGGATCCGGAACAGAACGGCACGTTTACGGATCATTACATGAATGTGCCGTATGATCTGTCGGATGTGCTGTTCATCTGCACCGCCAATACGGTGGACACCATTCCGGAACCGCTGCTCAACCGGATGGAGATGATTCAGTTCCAGGGATATACGCCGATTGAGAAAGAGCAGATCGCCATCCGGCATCTGCTGCCCAGAGCCCGGGAGGCGGTGGGCATTACGGAGAAGCAGCTGACCGTTTCGGATGAGGCGGTACGGACCGTCATTCGGGATTACACCCGGGAGGGCGGTGTGCGCGGACTGAAGAAGCGGATGGATTCCCTGTGCCGCTCCGCCGCCGTGCAGGTGGTTCGCGGAAAAGGGGAACCACTGAATGTGACACCGGAGAACCTGAGGGAATATCTGGATCAGCGGCCCATGCGTCACCGGAATGTGACGGAAACGGCGGCTCCCGGCATTGTAACCGGGCTGGCGTGGACGGCAGCAGGCGGGGATATCCTGTACATTGAGGCAATGCTGACCAAGGGGACCGGACAGATCATCATTACCGGGCAGCTGGGGGATGTCATGAAAGAATCCGTACGGCTGGCTGTGAGCCTGGTCAAGCATCGGTTCCCGGAAAAGGCGGCCTCCTTTGCCGAGCATGACCTGCATATTCATGTACCGGACGGCGCGACGCCCAAGGATGGCCCCTCGGCGGGGATTACACTGACAACCGCCATTGCCTCTCTGGTAACCGGGTGTCCGGTGGATCCGGCCATCACCATGACAGGGGAAATCTCCCTGCGCGGTGAGGTGAACCCCATCGGCGGACTGCCCGAAAAGCTGATGGCGGCCCAGCGTGCCGGTGTCCGGCAGGTGCTGATTCCTGAGGATAACGTGGATGATCTGGAGGATGTTCCCGGAGAGGTTCGGGAGCAGCTGATCATTACGCCGGTGCATGACCTGAACGAAGTGCTTCAGCTGTGCGGGGTGGAAAAGCGGAATAACCTGGCACAGGTCGTCTGATCCGCTGGCAATACAAAGTGTTCAGGCGCGGGCCTGATTTGGACAGGAAAGTTCTTCCTATTGACGCAGGTTTTGTGTTATAATCTGTCCTGAGAAATCGTGGCCTGAAAACAGTATTTAGCAGGGGAATGAATCCCTTTCGGATCAGGATCCGGGGTGACCGAACGGGAACGGAAGAGTGGCCTGCAAGGGATAATCAGGCAGAAAGGGTGTAAAATGAATAAATCCGTAATTTGTCTGCTGGCTATGGTCCTTGTGATGGCATGCATCCTGGGGCTGGCGCAGGCAGAGTCGCAGTCGATGCTTCAGCTGCCTCAGGCGGTATCCCAGACAGAGACACAGCCGGCCCAGGCTGTTCCCCAGTTGCCTCAGGCATCCTCCCAGTCTACTCTCCAGCTGCCGCAGGCGGTATCCCAGACGGAGACGCAGCCGGCCCAGGCTGTCCCTCAGCTACCCCAGGTGGGTCAGACAGTGACCCAGCAGCCGCAGCCGGCCAGTCAGGTGCCTCAGGCAGCGCAGGCGCCCGTACAGGTGGCTCCGCTGAGTGTCATGACGGGGTCGGTTCTTCAGATCGGGAAAGAGGTAACTATCGGTCTGGAGGATGGCAATATTGTCCCGGTCAGCCTTGAAATCTGCGGATGGGATGCCGGCAGGATGCCGGTAGCCGGTGACAATGCACTGGTATACTATTCCTGTGTGTCCCAGATGAATGCGGTTACGTATCAGATCAGTCATGTGGACATTCTGAATACCCACAATAACTACGGCTATATCAACTATGTCGCTCCGGCCAACGGAAACACCAGGAACTCGGACAACCGCAATGACGGTTATATTCCCGCCTACCTGTACGGAATCAACGGCTATGACCCGACTGCCAACAGCGGTTATATTCCCACCTATCTCTACGGAATCAACGGGTATGATCCGACTGCCAACAGCGGTTATGTTCCCTCCTATCTCTATGGAATCAACGGGTATGACCCGGATGCCGATGAGGTCAACAGGGGACTGGTACCGACGAGCCTGTACGGAATCGACGGCTATGATCCGGATGCCGATGAGGTCAATAACGGAATGGTGCCGACAAGTCTGTACGAGGTGAACGGTTATGATCCGGATGCCGATGAGATCAACAACGGAATGGTGCCCACGAGCCTGTACGATGTGAACGGCTCTGACCCGGATGCCGATGAGGTCAACGACGGACTGGTGCCCACGAGCCTGTACGATATGGACGGCTATGATCCGGACGGAGTTTCGGATTGATGTCAACGGACGACGACTGAACAGAAAGAAGAGAGCGGACACCCCCTGCCTCCGGTATTCGAATTGGAGGCGGGGGTGTTTTCCTTTCCGGGGACACGTTGAAACGATGTCACGTGACGGCAAATTGCCGGACAAATTCAAAGGGGGAAACAATGACCAGACGACTGTATTATGAGGATGAGTATCTTTGCCAGTTTGATGCCAGAGTCGAAATGTGCCGGCCAAAGGAGGAAGGGAAATGGATTGTCCGGCTGGACCGGACGGCCTTCTTTCCGGAAGGAGGCGGACAGTGGGCGGATCTGGGAACACTTGGTGAGGCGACTGTCCTGGATGTGCATGAACGGGACGGGGAAGTGGAGCATCTGGTGGATGCACCGCTGACCCCCGGGACGCAGGTGCACGGATGTATTGACTGGGAACGGCGCTTTTCCGTGATGCAGCAGCACAGCGGCGAGCATATCTTTTCCGGACTGGTACACGCACGCTTCGGTTACGACAATGTGGGGTTTCATATCGGTTCCGAGGCGGTGACCATGGACTTTAACGGAGAGATAACGGAGGCAGAAGCGGAGGAAATTGAAACGGCAGCCAACCGGGTGATCTTTTCCAACGTGCCCATTGAACACTTTATTCCGGATGAGGAAGCCCGGAAGACACTCGAATACCGAAGCAAGAAGGAAATTGAAGGGGAACTGCGGATTGTGCGGATTCCCGGAGCGGACACCTGTGCCTGCTGCGGGACACACCTGCACCGGACCGGGGAGATCGGGCAGATCAAACTGATCGGGGTGCAGAAATACAAATCCGGTGTCCGTGTATCCATTCTCTGCGGCCTTCGCGCCCTGATGTATGAGCGGCAGATTCAGGCGGAAATGGAGAAGGTGCATCGGCTCATCTCAAGCCGGCCGGAAAACTGTGCGGCGGTGATTGAACAGATCCTGGTTGAACGGAAGGAACTGCAGTACCGGAATGAACAGATGGCCATGCAGCTGTTCGATGTGCTTTCGCAGGGGGAACGGGCGAAACCGGTTCGCGTGGTACACTGCGATGCGCTGACGGGGGACGGAACGGCCAGAGCGGCCGGGAAACTGGCCGAGGGGGCCGGGATTGCACTGGTCACCGGCGGCGAGGGCGAAAGTGTTTCGTTTGCGCTCTGCTCGGTCGGAATGGATGTGCGCCCGATGACACGTGCCTTCTGTCAGACGTTTTCCGGGAAAGGCGGTGGAAAACCGGACATGACCCAGGGGAAAATCCGGCGGACCGACCCGGATATCCTGAGAAAATGGCTGCAGGACAATGGCTCCCGTTCGGAGCCTTGATGCCGGGCAAAAGAAAAGACCTGATCCTGGATCAGGTCTTTTTGGTCAGTTCATTTTCTGTGTCTTTTCCCAGCCGGTGTTAATCGCTTTCTGATGGCTGACAGCATAGTCGCCGATGGCCTCGGCCCTGGCCATGGGAATCGGGAAGTGCACGCACAGGTGACCCTTGAAATTGTTGGTCGTGATGTGCTGCGTTCCGTGGGGGGTATCATGGGTGGAACCGATATAGGTCTTTCCGTCGGAGAAGGTGACCCAGACAACCTTGGGCGTCCAGGTGGTCTGACCGCCGAAGGCTTTGCGCATGATGTCGGTATCCTCGGCGGAAACCGGTTCAGCATCCATGTGCTGATCCTTGGTCATGATGCGAAGGCGCCAGGTATAACCGGTGGTGAAATCGTAGACGGTGCAGTATTCGCCGTTGCTGTAATTGTTCCGCCAGTTATAGAAGCTGGAATAAATAACCTTCCCGGCACTGGCGGTGGTCAGCTGACCGCTGCTTCCGGAGGATTTGGCGGAATAGGCGGCGTTGATGGCGGCCAGTGTCTTGGTGCCGGCAATTCCGTCGGCGGTCAGGCCCTTGGATTTCTGGAAGTTCACCACGGCCTGTTTGGTCAGAGAACCGAAGTTGCCGGTCTGATTGCCGGAGAAAAAGCCCAGGGCAGCCAGCATCTGCTGAAGTTTCTTGACCTCTGATCCCTTCGAGCCCTCCATAAGGGAGGTGGCCGTAGCCAGAGAGGAGGAAACGGAGGTGCTGCTGGAACTGGTGGAAACCGTAGTCGTCGTGGTGCTGGTGCTCCCACTCTTGGACAGCTTGGACTGAATGGCGGCCAGGGTTTTCGCGCCGGCAACGCCGTCGGCGGAGAGTCCGTTGGAGCGCTGGAAGCTGTAAACCGCATCCTTGGTCAGGTTACCGTAGTTTCCCGTAATGGATCCGTCATAATAGCCCAGGGACTTGAGGTTCTGCTGGAGCTGACGGACCGCCTCCGACTTCGTTCCGAGTTTCAGCATGTCCGCTGAGCTGCTGGAGCTTGTGGAAGAAGAGGACGAGGTCGTGGATGTGGTACTCTTGCTGGACGAGGAACTGGTTCCGGAAAGCGCGGAGGTAATGGCGGACAGCGTCTTGGCCCCCGCAATGCCATCCGGGGAAAGTCCCTTGGAACGCTGGAAAGCGGATACGGCCGCCTCCGTCTTGCTTCCGTAATGACCGGTGATGGAGCCGCTGTAAAAGCCGAGCGAATAGAGATTCTGCTGGAGCTGGCGGACCTGATCATTCTGAGAACCGTAATGGAGAACGGAATCCGATGAGGAGGAAGAGGAAGAGGTAGAAGTGGAAGCGGTGGAGGAAGTGCTGGTGCTGGTGGAGCTGGATCCGCTCAGTGCCGCGGATGATTCGAGCGGAATGCCCGCTGCCGTGTACAGCTGCCGCAGTGTGTCCTCCCCGACAATTCCATCCGCAAGAAGCTTGCTCTTCTTCTGAAACTTAATGACGGCTTCCTTCGTCCGGGTGCCGAAATGTCCGGTAATATCTCCTGTATAATACTTAAGCTGTTTTAAAGCAGACTGAATTGTCGCGATTTCCTCGGCCTCGTCACCGAGACGGAAATTCTGCGCGAATGCCGTTCCGGTGATCAGCAAAAGCAGCGCACAAATCAGTGCCAAATATCTGAAGCGATGCGACGCACAAATACCCATGACCCACTGCGTCTCCTTTCGATCTTTGTTCGGACCAATAATATTACGATCTTTAACAAATGTCAACCAAAATTTTAACATTCGTAACATTTGCGTAATAAATCCTTAACAAATCAGGGCGTCTGCCGCAGGGCAACAGGTTCACCGATGCCGAAAGCCGGAGAAAAGAAGAAGGGTGAGGTCATGGGTGTGAGGGACGTGAAAAATCAGCGGCTGTTTTTCGGGTCGCTGCGCCGGAAGGACCAGCTGGCCTCCTCGAGGCCGATGTCCCGATGGGTGATGCTGACGGGATAACCGCCGGAATGGAGGTGGTCATAGAGTGCCCGGGAAAGGACGACGGAACGGTGGGCACCGCCGGTGCAGCCGATGGAGATGACCAGACGGCGTTTTCCTTCGCTCTGATACAGGGGCAGGAGGTAGTCAATCATGGGGAAAAGATGCGAAAGAAAGGTCTTTGTCTCCTCCTTGCCCATCACGTAGTTCCGGATCGGCTCCTCCAGCCCGGTGTAGGCACGGATCTCTTTAATATAGTAGGGATTGGGAAGAAAGCGGACGTCAAAGACGAGATCGCTTTCCTTGGGGATGCCGCGTTTGAAACCGAAGGACATGATGTCGATCCGCAGCAGCTGATGCGGATTGTGTTCATCCGCGAGGAGGGTATCGAGCTTGGCACAGAGATCCCGCGCATTGTATCCGCCGCTGGAGAGCAGAATGTCCGCGTGTTCCCGAAGGGGCTGGAGCATGTCCCGCTCTTTTTCAATGGCCTTTTCAAGGCTGATACTGCCCTGCATCAGGGGGTGATCCCGGCGGGTTTCCTTATAGCGGTCGATGAGGGTTTCCGTATCACAGTCGAGGAACAGGATGGAGACGAGGTGTTTTTCCCGGGCGGATTCAATGGCGGAGAGAACGAGCTCGGCATTGAAGAGGGCGCCGCTGCGGGAGTCGACCCCCAGGACCACCGTGGACGGGGCCATCTCTACCTTATCAAAGAGGGAAAATACCTGGGAGAGGAGAAGCGGGGGAAGATTGTCCATGCACTGGGAGCCCCTGTCCTCCAGATGATGCAGAATGGTACTTTTTCCGGCACCGGACATTCCGGTAACAATCAGAAACCTCATGGCGTATTCCCTCCCGGATGTTTTTCGTTTTCACCGATGATGCGAACCTCAGGTTCCAGGGTATATCCTGTCCGCACATAAACCGTATTGCGGACATAGTCCATCAGGGTCAGAATTTCCGCGGCGGTGGCATTTCCCAGGTTGACGATAAACCCGCAGTGCTTTTCGCTTACCTGCGCCTGGCCGATGGTGAAGCCGCGAAGACCGCATTCATCAATCAGCTTTGCCGCGAAGGCGCCCTGGGGCCGTTTAAACGTGCTGCCGGCGCTGGGTAGAGTGAGGGGCTGCTTTTCCCGCCGCTGAACGGAAAGGGCCTGCATCTCTGCCCGAATGGCCTCCGGATCTCCGGTTTTCAGGAAAAGCGTGGCGGAGGTGATGATCATTGGCATGGACATGAAGGGGCTTGTGCGGTAGGAAAAGGTGAGCAGATGCCCGGGGAAAGAAATCACTTCGCCGCTGTCCGTGGAGACCCCGGAAACCTCTGAAAGGAGCGGCCCGATTTCCCCGCCATAGGCGCCGGCGTTCATGAGGATGGCACCGCCGAGAGTGCCGGGGATGCCGGAGAGCGGGGCCAGGCCTGCAAGACCGTGCACGGCGGCATACTGGGCGAGGGCGGAGAGGGAAATTCCGGCGTCGGCGTGGATATAGGCGCCGGCCAGGGCATCCCCGTCGCCGGGGACGGTGTCCGAAAGAGTAACCCTGGCGGACTCGGCTACCTCACTGAATAAGGAAGAAAGCCGTATGACCATCCCGCGAATTCCGCCGTCCCGGACCAGGAGGTTGGATCCGTTTCCGATGACGACAAAGGGAAGAGAATGGCGGTGGACAAAGGCCAACATCGTCTGAAGCTCGGCGACGGAGGTGATATCCACCAGACAGTCGGCGGGTCCGCCGACACGGAACGTGGTGCAGGCGGACATGGGCATATTCCGGTATATACGGGCAGGCGGAATGCCTGCCGAGGGAAGCAGATCATAGACAGAGGACACGGAAATCCCTCCTGATATGTAAAAATGATAATCGGCTATCCGAAAACGAGTGTATTGTACCTGATTTACGGAGGAGTTACAAGCCGGGAGCGGATTTGTCTGCGAAGCCGGAGTGGCCGGGAAAAACCGAATGATTTTCCCGGGACTGAAGGGAAAAGATGCCATATTTCGGATGATTTGTTGACGACATGAGGCAAACGTGATAGAATGCACGATGTTTTCCGAACATTGAGAAAGGGAAGGAGACGTGAAAATGTACGGTCTGCGAAAACGTGTCTGGCTTCTGCTGATTCTGCCCGGCATTTTGTTTGTGACGGTTTTTATGCTGATTCCCCTGTTTTCCATTCTGATTTCCACGTTTTTCCCTGAGAGCACGTTTACCCTGGACAATTACGGCCGGCTTCTCCAGAGCACGTATTTTCAGCAGGTATTTGGCCGAAGTGTCCGACTCAGCCTGCTCAGCACGCTGCTGTGCGCCCTCCTGGGTTTTCCCTGTGCCTACTATATCAGCCGCTATTCAAAGCGCAAGGGGCTGATGATGGCCCTGGCCGTGTTTCCCATGTTTACAAGTCCGGTCATCCGTTCCTTCAGCTGGATGGTCATCCTGGGACGGAAGGGCATTGTGAACCAGTTTCTGGTGAATATCGGCCTGTTTTCCCGTCCGCAGTCGCTCCTGTACAACGAGTTTTCCATGACGGTCGGTTTCGTGCAGCTGTTTCTGCCTCAGATGATTCTCTCCCTGCTGGGGGTCATGGACTCCATTCCGGAGGATCTGACGGAGGCGGCGGGCAGTCTGGGGGCCACGCGTTTCGTGGCGTTTCTGCGCATCGTTTTTCCACTGAGCATTTCCGGTCTGGTGACCGGTGCCGTGCTGGTGTTTACGGGCTGCATGACGGCCTATACAACCCCTCAGCTGCTGGGCGCGACCGATACACAGGTCCTGTCCACCATGGTATATCAGTACGCCATGAGTCTTCGTGACTGGGTGCAGGCCTCTGCCGTTGCCATGGTCATGATTGTGGTGACGATGCTGGTTTCCGGCATATTCAACCGGCTGAGCCGGAAAATCAATCCCATGGCTGCGTGATCAATTGCAAGGGAGGCCCAAAATGGCACTGCTGGAACTGGAACATATTACCGCCGGATATGACAAAAACATCATTCTGCGGGATTTCAATCTGCAGGTGGAGCGGGGGCAGTTTGTCAGCCTGCTGGGCTCCTCCGGCTGCGGCAAGACGACAACGCTTCGTCTGATTGCCGGATTTTCGGAGCCGAATGAAGGGCGCATTGTTTTCGACGGGAAAGACATCACCCATGTGCCGCTCCACAAGCGCAACTTCGGTTTTGTCTTTCAGAGCTATGCGCTGTTTCCGCATATGACGGTATTTGACAATGTGGCTTTCGGCCTCAAGATGCGCAAAGTCCCGAAAGAGGAAATGAAACGGCGCGTGGCGGAGATGCTGGCACTGGTGGACCTGACGGGCTTTGAGGACCGTTACCCGAGAGAGATGAGCGGCGGACAGCGGCAGCGGGTGGCTCTGGCACGCGCCATGGTCATCCGGCCGGACCTGATGCTCTTTGATGAGCCTCTTTCCAATCTGGATGCCAAACTGCGGGTGAAGATGCGGGTGGAGATCCGTCGGATCCAGCAGGAACTGGGGTTTACCGCCATCTATGTGACACACGATCAGGAGGAATGCTTCGCCATTTCCGATCAGGTGGCCATTATGAACGGCGGCGTCATTGAACAGATGGACAGCCCCGCACATATTTTCAACAGCCCGAAAACGGAATTCATTGCGCACTTTGTGGGATTTGAGAACTTCTTTGATCTGAACCGCAGAGGCAATGTGCTGGTAACGGACAGCGGTCTGGCGCTGAGGGTGGCCCGGGACCTGCCCGGGGACCGGTTCAGGGCCTGTATCCGTCCGGAGGATGTGATCTTGTATCCGGAGGGGACGGAGGGGGAAAACCGGCTGCCGGGTGAGGTGCTGGTCACCACGTTCCTGGGCCGGAACATCCAGTACAACGTGCGCACGGCCATCGGGGAGTTTGTCATCAAGGCCGAACAGGAACAGGGTTATTCCGTCGGCTCCCGTGTTTCACTGGAGCTGACTGCGAATAAAATAATACTCATTCAACCACACGAATAAATCAGGAGGAAATGACAATGAAAAAGCTGACCGTTCTTCTCTTGGCGCTGGTTCTTGTGCTCTCAGCTGTCTGCATGGCATCGGCGGAGGATAAGCCCTACGCCGGTCAGACCCTGACCATCAGCACCTTTGCGTTTAACGCGGAGCTGCTGCAGAAAAACATCTATGATCCCTTCATGGAACTGACCGGATGCACGGTCGTGGCAGACGGCGCATCCAATGCGGTTCGCGTGACGAAGCTGGCCGAGGCGGCTGAGGGCGAATATGACGTGGTCATCATCGGCGACATGTTCGTCAAACAGCTCATGGCCGAGGGAAAGATTGACAAACTGGATACCGCCAAACTGACCAATCTCAGCGCGGTCTATGACAATGCCAAGGCACCCATGGGCGAGGGATACGGCCCGGCCTATACCTTCAACCGTCTGGGAATCGTGTACGATCCGGCCACCTGTCCGGTTGAGATCGGGAGCTTTGCGGATCTGTGGAATCCCGAACTGAAGGATTACATCGCCATCCCGGCCATCACCAATACCTCCGGTCCTCTGTTCTACTATGGCGTTGCCGCCGCTTTCGGTCTTGAACCGGGCAAGGATGACGAGGCCATTTTTGCCAAGCTGGCCGAACTCAAGCCCAATGTCAAGAGCACATACACCTCTGCCAACAACACCATCACCATGCTGAACCAGGGTGAGGTCTGCGCAGCCGTGCTGCTTGACTACTCTTACACCACTGCCAAGAGCGCCAACCCGGATTACGTCTGGGTCAATCCGGCGGAAGGCCTGTACGGCGGCTATAACATGCTCAACGTGGTAACCGGAAGCAAGAACAAGGAACTGGCGGAGCTGTTCATTGATTTCTACCTCAGCTATGATGTCCAGTATGCCGAGGCCATGGATGGCGTTGACAGCCCGGTCCGGACCGACATTGAACTGGATGAGGCACATGCTCAGAACTTTACCTATGGCGACATGGTCAGTCAGCTGATCCTGCCCGACTGGGATTTCGTGACGGAAAACCTGGCCGGTTGGACCGAGAAGTGGAACGAGACCTTCAGCGTACAGTAAACACAGAGCCGCACCGGACCGGGCAAAACCGGTCGGGTGCGGCCATTGGGGGAAACGGCTTTCCGGAGGAGGGCCGCTCCCCGGGCTTTGAAAGAATTTGTGCGGGCAGAAAGGATGTAAGACATGAAAGGGAAACGCCATATCGCGCTGGGATTCATCACGTTTCTGGTCTATGTTTTTCTGATCGGCCCGCTGCTGATCATTATGGCGGCCTCTTTCGGTGAGCAGAACGCCCTGGTCTTTCCCGGAAAGGGATTCACGCTGAAGTGGTACGGACAGGTTTTTCAGATGAGCTCCTTTATCCGTGCGGCACAGCTGTCCATTGGAATCGCCTTTGCCGCCACGGCCATTGCGCTCCTCCTGGGCGTTCCGGCGGCCTATGCCATAAACCGGTATCGGTTTCCCGGCAAAAATACGGTGAAGACGCTGTTCCTTTCGCCGGTGCTGATTCCCTGCATCGTCCTCGGCTTCATCATGCTGCGGTATGTGGTCAGTCAGTGGAAGCTGTCTGTCATTCCCAGTCTGCTCATCGGCCACACCCTTCTGTCGGTTCCCTATGTGATGCGGGTCATCACCTCATCGCTGGCAAACTTTGACTTTGCCATGGAAGAGGCAGCCGGCAGTCTCGGGGCCTCCCGGGGGTATGCCTTTTTCCATATTGTTCTGCCGAACATTAAGAGCGGGATTGCCTCCGCCTGCGTCATGGCGGTGATCAATTCGTTCAATAACGTGTCCCTGTCCACATTTCTGACTGCTCCCGGCGTCAACATGCTGCCCATTGAGATCATGGGTTATGTGGAATATCATTTTGATCCCACCATTGCGGCGCTCGCCACGGTTATGATGCTGGTGACCCTTGGCGTCATGCTGCTGATTGAAAAAACACTGGGACTGCAGACGGTCGTGTAAAGGGCCGAAAACGGTTCTGAGCCTTTGCCGGAGGACAAGGGCTTTTTTCATTCCAGGGAGGATTCTGCGAGAATCTGACAGTTCCGCAGGACAGCACCCTCCTGAGCCACCACCAGGGCCGATACCCGGTTGGCCAGTTCTACGGACCGGGTCAGGGGCCAGCCCCGTGACAGGCCCAGCAGGATGGCCCCCGCATGCGCATCTCCTGCACCGATGGTATCCATCACCCGGACATGGGGGACGCCCGGAACCGGCCGGATCGTTCCGTCTGTGTCAAGGATCAGCGCTCCTTCAGCGCCCAGTGTAAGGATGACGGGGCGGCCGGTCCGCCCGTGCAGGACAGTCATGGCAGCTTCAGGGGAATCCGCTCCGGACATCTGAAGGGCTTCGTTCCGGTTCAGGTGCAGGATGGGGTGAAGGGCCAGAAGACGGTTGGTTCGTTCGGCGGGAATGTGGATGCCCCGGGGACCGGGGGCGTAGAACAGATTCCGCAGCGGGGCGTGCTCCAACCATGTCACCAGGTCCCCGCCGGTCTTTTCCTCCACTTCCAGTCCACACACATAGGCATAATCAAAGGAACGGTTCTCAAACGGCCGCATCCACTCCGCGGAAAAGGTATATTCGGCGCCGTGAATGGACATGAAGGTGCGCTCACCGTCCGGTTCCACCAGACAGTAGCAGCAGCCGTTTTCGGCCTCCTCCAGGATGACGGGGCTGGCCCAGGACAGATCTTTCAGGGCGCCCAGAACCCAGGGGCCAAATACCCCTTTCATGCCGATGGGGGTGACAAAAGTCAATGCTGCACCCCCGTGACCGAGGATATGGGCCACGTTGCAGGCGCAGCCGCCAAGGCGGAACTGCTGGGAATCGGGATGCAGATTTTCCTCCCGCTTCGGCAGATGATTCACGCGGATGATGACATCGACACAGGAGGAACCGAGGACCAGCACACTTTTATTCATAACATTGTACCCTTTCTCAAACTGACGGCCTTTGGTCGTCCGGGGAGAACGGTTCCCGGGCCGGAGGCGGCCGGGTCCGGAGTCGTCCGGGAAAGTATAGGGGAAATGCTGCGTAAACGTCAAGTATCGAAGGGAGTGGAAGCGTTGCAGACATCCGTTGAGAGGATGAAGGAGATTATCAGGTCCTGTGAGGCGGAGTGGGTGGCACTGCGCCGGGACATTCATCATTACCCGGAAACCGGCTGGCTTGAGATGCGGACCAGTGCCATTATCGCCCGGCATCTCACTGAACTGGGGTACACGGTGCAAACGGGCAGTCAGGCGGTTTTGCCTGAGGCCAGAATGGGCGTGCCGGATGCCGAATCACTGGCCGCGCACGCGCGGGAGGTGGAAGAGCAGGCCGGAACACCGCTTGAGTATCTGACGGAGGAGATGCGTCAGGGCCTGACGGGGGTCATCGGGACCCTTCACTGCGGTCCCGGACCGGTCATCGGGCTGCGGTTTGATATTGATGCCCTGCCGATGACGGAGCGCAGTGATGAGGGGCACCGTCCGGCCCGGGAGGGGTTTGCCAGCGCAGTGCCCGGAGGGATGCATGCCTGCGGTCATGATGCCCATGTGGCCATTGGCATCGGTGTGGCCCGGGTTCTGACCGAGCTCCGGGAATCGCTGCACGGGACCCTTCGCCTGATCTTCCAGCCAGCGGAGGAGGGAGCCCGGGGTGCCAGGGCTGTGGCGGCTCTGGGACATGTGGATGATGTGGACGTTTTCATCGGCTCACATGTGGCGCCTGCGGATGATCTGGACGACGGGGATGTGACGGCAGGAACCTGGGGCTCCCTGGCCACCTCCAAACTGGATGTGACAATGACCGGGGAGGTGGCGCACGCAGGCGGATACCCGGAAAAGGGACGAAACGCATTGCTTGCCGCCGCGTCTGCCGTACTGGCGCTGCATGCCATTCCGCGGCATTCCGGGGGACAGAGCCGGGTGAATGTGGGAACCCTTCAGGCCGGTGGCGGTCGGAATCTCATCCCGGGCCGGGCATATCTGCAGGTAGAGGTCCGGGGGGAAACCACCGAAATCAATGAGTATATGGAACAGCAGGCGAGGCAGATCTGTCTGGGAGCCGCTGCCATGCAGGACTGTCGCTGTGACATTGAACGGGTAGGTCAGGCCGAGGGGCAGCACAGCGATCCGGAGCTGATTGAACGGATTGCGGGCATTGTGGCCCGGGATCTTCCGGAACTGACTCTGTCCTCTCAGCAGAATGCCCGCAACTGGGGCAGTGAGGACATTTCCATATTCATGAACCGGGTCCAGGCGCACGGCGGTCTGGCCACGTACATGCGGGTGATGACCCCCATGGCGGATAAACAGCACACGGTTTCCTTTGATATGGACGAGAAAGTGATCGGGCGGAGCGTTGCCGTGTTTTCGGCAGCCGTGCTGGACCTGATGAGTGGACCCGGTGCGCTGCACCGGTTCGCAAGATAATGTTTCCCATCAATCATATGGTGCCGAAAGCTAAAGTAACATTAAGAGGGGTGGGCCCGGTGCTCTGCACCGGTTTGTAAGATTATGTTTCCCATCAATCATGCGATGCCGAAAGCGAAAGGAAACAAAGGAGCGGAGAATGAAAACGCTGCTGAAAAATGCCTGGATTCTGACAATGGATGACCGGTATACGGAGAAAAAGGATGGCTGGGTGCTGGTGGAGAACGGCCGGATTACGGATCTTGGGGAGGGCATTGCACCGACGGATGCGGAGGAGGTCGTGGACTGCGGTGGCGGTCTTCTTCTGCCCGGTTTTGTCAACACACACTGTCATGCCAGCATGATCCCTTTCCGTACAATGGGGGATGACTGCCCGGACCGCCTGCGGCGCTTCCTTTTCCCGCTTGAACAGGAGGCCTGGACCGAGTCACTTTCCCGGCTCGGTGCCCGGTACGCTGCGGGGGAAATGCTTCTGTCCGGAATCACGACGGTTGCGGATATGTACTACTATGAGGATCAGGTGGCTGAGGCATTTGTGGAGATGGGGATCCGCTCTTTCCCGGGCGAAACCGTGATTTCACAGCGGGCGCCGGGGAGCGAGACTCCTGAGGAGGCTCTCCGCCGGTCCCGGGAACTCCTTGAGAGGTGGGCGGGCAGTGAATGGGTGCATCCGATTCTTGCACCCCACGGAACCACAACGGTTCATCCGGAGGCGCTGGTTGCGTGTCAGGAACTGGCCAGTACCTATCATACACTGCTCACCATTCATGCCTGTGAGATGGACTATGAGATGCAGTTTTTCAGGGAAAAGGGGCTGACGCCGATAACGTATCTGGACAGCCTGGGGCTTTGCGGACCGCACCTTCTGGCCGTGCACTGCATCCATCTCTCCCCGGAGGACATTTCGCTGATGGCGGAGCGGGGAGCGCGGGTTTCAACCTGTCCGGGCAGTAACACGAAAGCCGGGAAAGGGGTCGCGCCCATCCGGGAGGTTGCTGCGGCCGGCATTCCCTTTGGGTTTGGAACGGATGGTCCCTCCAGCGGGAATACACTGAATCTGTTTGATCAGATGCGTCTGTTCGCAGTCAGCCAGAAAACGGCCTGCCGGGACCGAAGCCTGTTCCCGGCCAGGGAAATCGTGCGATTTGCCACCCGGGGCGGGGCGGAAGCACTGGGAATGACGGATGCCGGGCAGATCAGGCCCGGATTCCTGGCAGATCTTACCCTGGTGTCCCTGGAGGGTCCTTCCCTGTTTCCGGTTTACAATCCCTATTCCGCACTGGTTTACGGTGCCTCGGCAGCAGATGTGTCCCTTGTCATGACCGGAGGGGAGATCCGTGTCCGGAACGGACGGTTAACCTCGGTCAGTCTGGCGGATCTTCGGGACGAACTGGAGGCGGCCATGCCACCATTTCGCCGGGCAGCGCAGAAGTACGCGGAGATCATCTGAGTATTCGGCCTGTCTGAAAGTTAACGACGATGCGCTTTACACCCGGGATGTTTTTTCCTATAATGAACAGGAATGAAGGGAAGAACATGCGTGGATATATGGCTGTCCCTTCCTGACAGAGCTGAGAGAGCGGGAAACCGAAGAGAGAGAATCTCCAAAGAGATGGCCGTTCCCGGGATCACCGGGCCAGGGAACAGCAGATCTTCCGATGCCGTGGACTGTCTCTGTGAGACACCCGGAATCTCAGGAGATGTTGTGACGGACGTTTTTTGTGAGCAAAACGAAGGATAATTGTTTTGACAGGTTCGAGTCAATTACCCACTTTAGCTGAAGTGGGGACTTGCGCAGTCGTTGCAAGAGCCCGGTTCCAATGGAAGCGGACTTCTGACCGAATAACAGAATGATTCGAGGTTTCGGTATGATTTCAGGGAAAGAGAATCGGATGCTGACCCGGTTGGTTTTCCGGCTTCTTCCGGTCCAGATCATGATTGTGGCGATGGGTTCCATCAACTCTCTGGTGGATGGTGTGGTTGCCTCGCGTTGCATCAGCCCAACCATGGTAGGTGTTGTTGGCCTGTACTATTCCATGCTGCGCGTCATGGAGGCGATCGGGGCGGTTCTCCTGGGCGGAACCTCTGTGTTATGCGGGCGGTACATGGGCAGGGGTGAGATCGAGAAAACCAGCGGCGTCTTTTCGCTGAACCTGACCGTTACGCTTCTGACGGGGACCGTTCTTACCGCCGTCAGCGTGGCGGCCCCTGATGTTGTGGCCAGGGTACTGGGGGCAAATCAGGAACTGGAAGAAGCACTGGTTTACTATATCCTGGGTTATTCGATCGGGATTATTCCGCAGCTTCTTTCGCAGCAGCTGGCCTTTTTTCTTCAGCTGGAGCGGGCCAGTAAAACAGGTTATCTCGGTGTTGCCGCAATGATTCTGATGAATACGGGCCTGGACATCCTGTTTGTGGGTGTTTGGAAAATGAATCTTTGGGGACTGGCGCTGGCCACCTCCGTCAGCAACTGGGTCTATTTCCTGATCCTTTTCCAGCATTACCTCGGAAAAGACCGCCAGCTCGCCTTCCACCCCCGGCGGGCCTCCTGGCATGAACTGCCGGAGTTATTGAAAATTGGCTTCTCCGGTGCGCTTCTGGTTTTCTGCCTGACGATTCGAAGTATTGTGATTAACCGGGTTCTCCTGCGCTTTTCCGGCGGGGATGCGCTTTCCTCCATGACGGCATTCAACATGATTTCCGGAATCCTCCTCGCTCTGCCCCTGGGCATGGGTGCGGTGGTTCGGATGCTGACGAGCGTCTTTGTGGGAGAGGAGGACGGGAAGGCCATTCAGAACCTGATCTCCGTGTCGCTTGGGCAGGTCATGCTGATGGTGGCACTGATCGGTGCGGCCGTTTTCCTGTTCTCCCACGGCCTGGCCCATCTGTATTTTGCAGATACCTCGTCTCAGGTTTTCCATCAGACCTGGCTGCTGTTCAGAATCTACTCGATCTGCATTCCCATGGTTCTGTTTTGCGCCGTGTCGGCAAACTATTTTCAGGCAGTTGGACGTATTGCTTTTGTCAATGTGGTGTCCGTGTTTGACGGTTTTCTGTCCATGGTGATTCCCGCTCTTTTGCTTGCACCCCGGCTGGGTGCAACCGGTGTCTGGCTCTCTCTCCCGATCGGTATTGCCATGACGGCGCTCCTGGGTCCGCTGTATTCCATCATCTCCTGCAGAAGGATTCCCCGGTGTCTTTCCGAATGGTTGCTGCTGCATCAGGTACTGAAAGAGGAAGGCTGTCCGCGGTTTGAGGGCTTTGTGCAGAGAATGGAAGATGTCACGGTGCTGTCGGAAAAGGCCGGAGAGTTCTGCCTTTGCCACGGGATTGAACGGGTAAGATCAAGCTACTGCGCCCTTTGCGTGGAGGAAATGGCAGGGAATATTGTCCGACATGGGTTCAGAAACAGCCACCATGGACATTCCGCACAGGTGCGGATTCTGATCAAAAAAAGGGAAGTTCTGCTGCGGATGAAGGATGACGGGATTCCTTTCAATCCCAGGGAACGGGCGGAATTGCTGTCGGGGGAAAAACCGTATGAGCATATCGGAATTCGGATGATCTTCAAACTGGCCAGTGAAGTGGAGTACCAGAACCTGATGGGACTGAACGTATTGAGTATCCGGATCGGGTGAAAGCATTTCGGGAAGAGTACAGCCGGCTGATCGGGTCGGTGGGATGCCCTGGTGCGACCGGTACGGAGAACTGCGGTCTGTCCCGCCTCCGTTTCGGGTTCCATTCCCCGGTGAATCATATCCCTATTATGAGCGGCAGGTTGGCCTTCTGTCATATGCCTGCTGCTCATTTTTGACATATGTACACAGCGGCCCGGACTGAGGGACAGGTTCAGGACATTGTGGCCGGAGACAGAACAGGAAGGAGCAGACGGATGAAAGAGCCGAAGGTGGCTGTTGTAACCGGCGGAGCCGCCGGAATCGGGAAATGCATTGCAGAGGAATTCCGGAAGCAGGGGACAAGGGTATACGTGATTGACAAGGCGGACGGGGATCACTATGTGGGTGATATTTCGGATAAGGCTGTGCTGGAAGCCTTTGCGAAGAAGGTGATCCGGGAAAATGGCGGGATCGACTACCTGATCAACAATGCCCTTCCGCTGATGAAAGGCATTGATGCCTGCAGTTATGAGGAATTCCAGTATGCGCTGGCCGTCGGGGTTACCGCACCGTTTTATCTGTCCAAACTGTTTGCGCCCTCATTCCGGGAAGGCGGCTGCATTATCAACATCGCTTCCTCCCGCGACCGGATGAGCCAGCCTCAGACGGAGAGTTATACTGCGGCCAAGGGCGGTATCGCAGCGCTGACGCATGCCCTGGCAGCCAGCCTGGCGGGCAGGGTACGGGTGAATTCCATTTCTCCGGGATGGATTGATACGGCATTTACCGCTTACGAGGGACCGGATGCGCTGCAGCAGCCTGCCGGTCGTGTCGGTAACCCGATGGACATTGCCAATATGGTCCTGTTTCTCTGCTCGGACAAGGCGGGGTTCATCACGGGCGAAAACATCTGTATCGACGGCGGCATGACCCGGCTGATGATCTATCACGGCGATCACGGCTGGACATACAGGCCGGAGTAAAGGAATGGACCTGCCACGATATGGAGCCGGAAAGCACCCGATAAGTAGGAATGATCGTCACTTTTTGTATTGACTGAACTTTTTTGAAAAAGAATTTTGTTCGGGAAAACAGGACTAATCGGCCTCCGTGAAACATCAATGATTCACGAAGGCCGGTCCATTCCCGAACGATGCCCCGAAAACCGAGGTGGAAATGTTCGGAAAATGCAGTTTTCGGCCTGAAAATCCCTGAAAAAAAGGTGTTGACAGCCCATTAACCCTGAGGTATAATGCGCAAGCTGTCAGCGGAACGGGCCACAAAGCCCCGGACCGCGGGCATGATCCTTGAAAACGATACAGAAAATGAAGAACGCGGAACAGCCAAGCTACCCTGCGAGGCTGTTCAGGAAAAGACAGTCAATTCGTAAATGAGTAGTAAACCCTGTCAGGGAAACCGAACAGGATTTAATAAAGGGTTAAACATGAGAGTTTGATCCTGGCTCAGGACGAACGCTGGCGGCGTGCCTAACACATGCAAGTC
>JAFUBF010000527.1 GCA_017460325.1 Clostridia bacterium
GGGAAAGCCATGCAGACGCTGGAGAAACTGATTGAGGTCAGCAACCGGCCGGAGGCGGAGTATGAACATCCTTGACAGAATTGCGGAGGCAACCCGGGAACGGGTCAGGCAGGAAAGAGCACGGTGTTCTCTTGAGAGCCTTAAGGAACTGGCCCGGGTCCGGACCGATGGCCTTTTTCAACGAGCGATTGAAAAACCGGGGCTCAGCCTGATCTGTGAGGTGAAAAAGGCCTCCCCATCCAGGGGAATCATTGATCCGGAATTCAATTACCGGGCGATTGCAGCGGATTACGCGGCCGGCGGGGCGGATGCCATTTCCTGCCTGACTGAACCTGAATGGTTTCTGGGCTCTGACCAGATTTTCCGTGAGATTCGGGCACTTGTTCCTACTCCCATGCTTCGAAAGGATTTTGTGGTGGATGCGTATCAGATCTGGCAGGCCAGTGTGATGGGCGCGGATGCGGTCCTTCTGATCTGTGCGCTCCTTGATGCCGGAACGCTGGCACATTATCTGGATCTGTGTCATGGCCTCGGGCTGTCAGCACTGGTGGAGACGCATGATACGGCCGAAATTGCCATGGCAGTTTCAGCGGGGGCAAAGATCATTGGAGTGAACAACCGGAATCTCCGGGATTTCACGGTGGATCTCGGGAATGCCGCCAGACTTCGGGACTGTATTCCGACAGAGTGTCTGTACGTTTCGGAGAGCGGTGTCCGCTCGCCGGAGGATGCGGCGGCAATGAAAGAGGCAGGGGCAGATGCCATACTGGTCGGCGAGGCGCTGATGCGTGCCGGGGACAGACAGGCGATGATTGAGGCGCTTCGGGATGGACACGGCTGACCGCGGAATGGTGGCGGAGGCCCGGAAAGGGGAAAACCATGACGGAAATTAAAATCTGCGGGCTGTTCCGGGAGGCGGATGTGGATGCTGTCAACCGGTTCGGACCGGACTATATCGGCTTTATTCTGAACTATCCCAGGAGTCACCGGAATATCACGGGGGATCAGGCGGCCGGACTGAGGGCGCGGCTGCGGCCCGGAATCGGTGCGGTGGGGGTATTTGTGAATCAGCCCTGTGAGGAGATTGCAGCCCTGGCAAAGACGATTGGACTCAGTGTCATTCAGTTGCACGGGGCGGAGGACAATGAGACGATCCTTCGGATAAAAACAATGACGGGACTTCCGGTCTGGAAGGCATTCCGGGTCAGAAATGCGTCAGATCTTACGGCGGCAGCGGAAAGCGCGGCAGATCTGGTTTTGCTGGATGGCGGGACCGGCAGCGGCGTGGCCTTTGACTGGAGCCTGCTTTCCGCATTCACGAGACCGTTTATTCTGGCCGGAGGGTTGACCCCTGAGTTAATCGGGGAGGCGATCCGCCGTCTCTCCCCGAAGATAGTTGATCTTTCCTCCGGAGTTGAAACAGACCGGGTAAAAGATCCGGAAAAGATCCGTCGGGCCGTGCTGGCCGCTCACGGGCATTGACAGGGCCGACAGCGAAAAAGGAGGACGAGCAGATGAGCAGAGGACGATTCGGTGTACACGGGGGACAGTACATCCCGGAAACACTGATGAATGCCGTGATTGAACTGGAAACGGCATATGAAACCTATAAGAATGATCCGGAGTTTGTCAGGGAACTGACAAAACTGCTGAATGAATATGCGGGCAGACCGTCCCGTCTGTACTATGCGGAGAAACTGACCCGGGACCTGGGTGGGGCGAAAATTTACCTGAAACGGGAGGATCTGAACCATACAGGCGCACACAAGATCAACAATGTGCTGGGACAGGCACTGCTGGCCAGGAAAATGGGAAAAACGCGGCTGATTGCCGAAACCGGTGCCGGCCAGCACGGTGTCGCCACGGCCACGGCAGCAGCTTTGTTTGGCATGGAGTGCGTGGTTTTCATGGGGGAAGAGGACACCATCCGTCAGGCGCTCAATGTATATCGGATGCGTCTTCTGGGTGCGGAGGTAGTTCCGGTCCGGACGGGAACCGCGACGCTCAAGGATGCGGTTTCTGAGGCCATGCGGGAATGGACAAGCCGTATTCAGGATACTCATTACTGCCTTGGCTCCGTGATGGGACCGCATCCTTTCCCGACGATTGTCCGGGATTTTCAGGCGGTTATTTCAAGGGAAATCCGGCAGCAGATTCTCGAAAAGGAAGGGAAACTGCCGGATGCCGTCATTGCCTGTGTGGGTGGCGGATCCAATGCCATCGGATCGTTCTATCACTTTATTGAGGACGCCGGTGTCCGGCTCATCGGCTGCGAGGCGGCAGGACGTGGCGTAGATACCTTTGAAACGGCGGCAACCATTTCCACCGGCCGCCCGGGTATTTTCCATGGAATGAAGTCCTATTTCTGTCAGGACAGGTTCGGGCAGATCGCACCGGTCTATTCCATTTCTGCGGGGCTTGACTACCCGGGGGTCGGACCGGAGCACGCGTACCTTCATGATCTGGGGCGGGCGGAATATGTTCCGGTGACGGACGAGGAGGCGGTGTGCGCTTTTGAAACGCTCGCAAGGACAGAGGGAATCATTCCGGCCATTGAGTCGGCGCATGCCGTTGCCTATGCACTGACTCTGGCACCGCAAATGAGCCGGGATCAGGTGATCGTCATTACCATCTCCGGCAGAGGTGATAAGGACTGTGCCGCCATTGCGCGATACAGAGGGGAGAATATTCATGAGTAAAATCGGAACAGCGTTCAGCAGGGGAAAAGCCTTCATCGCGTTTATCACCTGCGGCGACCCGGATCTTGAAACGACAGCGGCGGCCGTTCGTGCGGCGGCGGATAACGGCGCGGACCTGATTGAACTGGGCATTCCGTTTTCCGATCCGACCGCGGAGGGGCCGGTCATTCAGGGGGCGAATCTCCGGGCCCTGCAGGGCGGTGTCACCACCGACCGCATCTTTGAGTTTGTCCGGGAACTGCGAAGGGATGTATCAGTTCCCCTTGTCTTCATGACATATGCCAACGTGGTCTTTTCCTACGGGGCAGAGACGTTTCTGTCAACCTGCAGAGAAATCGGTATTGACGGGCTCATTCTCCCGGACCTGCCTTTTGAGGAGAAGGAGGAGTTTCTGCCCGTCTGCCGTAAAAATGACGTGGATCTGATTTCCTTCATTGCACCGACGTCGGAGCAGCGCATCTCCATGATAGCAAAAGAGGCGGAAGGATTTCTCTACATTGTCTCAAGCCTGGGAGTGACGGGAACCCGGGGCGAAATTACCACGGACCTTCCCGCTATGGTCCGTCTGGCCCGAGAAGCGACGGATATCCCCTGTGCCCTTGGATTTGGGATTTCCACGCCGGAACAGGCAGCCACAATGGCATCCATCGCAGATGGCGCCATTGTGGGCTCCGCGATCATTAAACTGCTGGAAAAATACGGGAGGGAGGCACCGCCGGCCATAGGCGAATATGTCCGTTCCATGAAAGAAGCCATTCGGGCTGTATCGGATTTTCCTCCTGTCTGACCTTGAACGCTTCCGTGTTTCTTCCGATCCCTCCGCTGTGCATCCGGGATTGCAGAACGGAAGGCCTTGCCAAATCTCGAAGGATCCCCGGCCCTGTTCGGGAGCAGACAGAGCCCTCGGATCGGGACAGGAACGGACCAAATACGGGTGGATAAACGGAGCCTGCGTGCTCCGTTTTTTGCGCTCACAGTCGGTTTGCTGATCCACAGGTGAGAGGATCAGTCCATGCCAGGAAGGGCGAGATCCGGTTCTGCCCGGACAGGATATCACCTGCAGGGTACTCCGGGCGAAGAACGGTGGCGCTGGGACATGGATGAGAGAGGCCATTCTGGAATTGACCTGAGCGGGTGGATGGGGTATAGTCAGTTCCGTGAAACAGGACTGGATTATGAATAGCGACAGCCGTCAGTTGCTTGCATCAGATGGCAGGTATATGGTCCATGTGGCAGACAGGTCACAGGGGAAACGTCGGTGAGAACATGGAGGTACGGAAAACAGAAGATCTGCACCTGGCGTACTTGTGTCACGGCGGATGTTGTGCCGATTCAAAAATGTATGAAAAAGTGCTTGCAAAGCGGCTGAACAGAAGTATACTAAGGAAAAAGCCGAATTGCGGAAGAATAGTCGGACGTCATACGGTAAGGTGACAGGACAGCAATCGGGGGAAACGCCGCCCGGATCTCGATCACGACGGGACGGGCGTCCCTCTGTCAGAATAGAGCTGCCGGAGAGCATCCATACTGGGCGCCCGGCTGCTGTTCGCATAAGGGAAGCCCTGAAAGGAAAACCGGCAATGAAAAAGGAAACCATCGAACGGATTCGTAAATTTACGGAGGATCGGGACTGGGAACAGTACCATACACCGGCCAATCTGGCCAAGTCCATTGTGATTGAAGCTGCTGAACTGCTTGAGTGCTTTCAGTGGAACGAACAGGAATGGGACCGGGAACATGTGGCCGAGGAGCTGGCGGATGTTCTGGTGTATGCCCGGAATCTTCTGGATGAGCTTGGAATGGACGAGGATGAGATTGTGAACCGGACAATGGAAAAGAATGAGAAAAAGTATCCGGTTCATCTGGCCAGAGGGAATGCCAGAAAGTATACGGAACTGAAAGAGGAGGCCCGAAGAAGGGAAAACCGAACATGATGACATTGACGATGCTGGGCACGTCGGCACTGCTGCCGATTCCGGGACGTGCACTGGCCTCTGTCTTTCTGGAATGCGGGGGACATGGTATTCTGTTTGACTGCGGAGAAGGAACA
>JAFUBF010000528.1 GCA_017460325.1 Clostridia bacterium
ACAGACCTTCTGACAGGAGTGGGCCCGGTCATGACCGGTTTGTCAAACAGTGTCCCTTATCCGTCATACGGTGCCGAAAGCCAAAGTAACGCTAAAGGAGTACCAATGAACTCTCTCTGGAAATACCTGCGCCCTCACCTGCTGATGATCGTGGGGGTAATGCTGATCAAACTGGCCGGAACCGCCCTTGAACTCCTGATTCCCTATGTCATGGAGCACCTCATTGACAATGTCGTTCCCCGGGAACAGTTTCCCCTCATCTGCCTGTGGGGCGGCTGCATGCTGGTTCTGGCCTTTCTGGTCCGCCTGCTCAACGTCCGGGCCAACCGTCTCTCGGTCCGGATCGCCCGACGGTGTATCTATGAAATCCGTCGGGACCTGTTCCACACCGCCCTGAACCTGACCGGCAATCAGATGGACCGGGTCACCCTGCCCTCTCTCATTTCCCGCATGACCTCGGATACGTACAACGTGCAGAGCTTTATCCAGTCCATCCAGACCATCGGGATCCGTGCCCCCATCATGCTCATCGGCGGGATTGCCGTCACGCTTTCCATGGACCGGGGACTCGCCCTGATCCTCTGCATCATGGCGCCGATTATGATCGTGCTGGTCATCCTGGTCTCCCTCTACGGCATTCCGCTGTACAACCGGGTGCAGCAGGGCATGGACCAGATCGTCCGGATCATGCGGGAAAACATCAGCGGCATTCGAGTCATCAAAGCCCTCTCCAGGGAGCCCTATGAAATCCACCGGTTTTCGGAAACGAATGAGGAAACGGCCCGCCGGGACATGCGTGCCAGTATCACCATGGCCATGCCCGGCCCGATTGTCACCCTGTTTCTGAACATCGGCCTCACCCTGGTGGTCATCGTGGGCGCTCACCGGGTTAATGCCGGCGTGACAAAACCGGGAGTTATCCTGGCCTTTCTCACCTATTTCAACATGATCCTCATGGGCGTCATGGGCCTCAACCGGATTTTCATGATGCTCTCCAAGGCCAATACCTCCGCCGCGCGTATCGGGGAGGTCCTGCATCTGCCGGAGGATCTGCCAGTGCTCCCGCCGGAGCAGGGGGCCACCACCGATCATCGCGGATTCATCGTCTTTGATCACGTCACCTTTTCCTATGACACGGACACCCCCGGTTCCGCCTCCCGGAGTCAGGCCCGTTTTGCCGGGGAAAAACGGCAGAACTGTCTTGAGAACATTGACTTTACCATGCAGAAAGGCGGTTCGCTGGGGATTATCGGGGCCACCGGCAGCGGAAAAACCAGCATCATTCAGCTGCTCATGCGTTTCTACGATCCCACCCAGGGGCATGTCTTTATCGACGGACAGGATGTACGCACCATGGAAAAGGATCAGCTGCACCGCCGGTTCGGCGTCGTCTTCCAGAACGATGCACTGTTTGCGGAATCCATCCGGGAAAACATCGTTTTCGGCAGAGAAGTGGATGACCGGCAGCTGGATCAGGCGCTCCGGGATGCCATGGCCCATGACTTTGTGTCGGCGTACGAGGACGGCGTGGATCACCTCTCCGCCATCCACGGCATGAACTTCTCCGGCGGACAGAAACAGCGCCTGCTGATTGCCCGGGCCCTGGCTGCCAGACCGGAAATCCTCGTTCTGGATGATGCCTCCTCCGCCCTTGATTACCGGACAGATGCCCATCTCCGGCAGGCCATCCGGGAGCATCACGGCGACAGCACCCTCATCGTCATCGCCCAGCGCATCAGTTCCATCATGAACATGGATGAAATCCTGATGCTGGAGGAGGGGCGGCTCATTGGCCGCGGCACACACACGCAGCTGCTTGAAACCTGTCCCGCATACCGGGAAATCTACGAAACACAGATGGGGGAGGTGGAATGAGATGGCCAGACGCGATTCCATTATGACCAAACCCAACGACTCCAGGGGAACGTTTCGCCGTCTCCTTCAGTCTCTCGGTCCTTTCCGCGCCATGATTTTCCTCGTGGTCCTCCTCTCTGTTCTGTCCAACTTTCTCTCCCTCCTGGGACCGAGCCTGGCCGGATCGGCCATCAATGAGGTGGCAGCCGGAAAAGGACAGGTCCGGTTTGACCGGGTCTATGCCTATGCCCTCAGGATGCTCCTGTGTTACGTTTCCGCCTCCGTCCTCAGCCTTGTCATCAGCATCACCATGGTCCGCATCTCCAAGAAGTTTGCCTCCCGCATGCGCCAGCAGGTCTTTGAAAAGCTGATGCGGTTGCCGGTGGGGTATTTTGACCGGAATCAGGCCGGGGACATCATCAGCCGCGTGTCCTATGACATTGATGTCATCAGCACCTGCATGGCCACGGACATCGTTTCCATCCTGACCAGTATTGTGACGGTCATCGGCTCCCTGTTCATGATGGTTTCCATCTCTCTTCCCCTTTCCGCCGTGGCCCTGATTACCGTCCCGGCCTCCATCCTCTACACCACCCACATGCGCAGGATCACGCAGCCGCGCTTTGTCCGCCGGTCCAAAAAATACGGCGCGATGAACGGCTTCGTGGAGGAGATGCTCTCCGGTCAGAAAACCATTCTGGCCTATGCCCACGAGGACGCGGTGGATGAACGCTTTGATGCCATCAACCAGGATGCCGCGCAGGCCTATTACGACGCCGATTCCATCGGTTCCACCATCGGACCGACCATGGGCTTTATCAACAATATCTGTCTCAGCCTCATCGCCTTTTTCGGCTCCATTCTGTACCTGCACCGCCTGATTTCCATCGGCTCCATTTCTTCTTTCGTCCTCTACTCCAGAAAATTCTCCGGCCCCATCAACGAGGTGGCCAATATCATCAACGAACTGTTTTCCGCTCTGGCAGCCGCCGAACGGGTTTTCAGTCTGCTGGATGAGGAGGAGGAACCGGCGGACCCGCCCACGGCCCTTTCCCCGGACCGTTTTCTCGGGGAGGTGCAGATGCGAAATGTCGTATTCGGGTATACCCCGGAGCAGACCATTATCCACAATCTGTCCCTTGATGCCCCTGCCGGACGGCTGATTGCCATTGTGGGCCCCACGGGGGCCGGCAAGACCACCATCATCAATCTCCTGATGCGCTTTTACGATGTCCGCGCCGGTGAGATCCGGGTGGACGGGCAGGACATCCGGGCCCTGACCCGCCACTCCCTCCGCTCCGCCTATGAAATGGTCCTCCAGGATACCTGGGTCTTCCGGGGAACCATCTTTGAGAATATCGCGTACGGAAAGGAAAACGCCTCCCTTGAGGAGGTGGTCCGGGCCGCCAAAGCCGCACACATTCATCCCTTTATCATGCGGCTGCCGGAGGGGTACGAAACCGTCATCTCCGAGGACGGCGGCAATATCTCAAAAGGTCAGAAGCAGCTCCTCACCATTGCCAGAGCCATGCTCAGCTCCCACTATGACAATTCCAACATGCTCATCCTCGATGAGGCCACCAGCAATGTGGATACCAGCACCGAACGCGCCATTCAGATCGCCATGCGCGATCTGATGCAGGACAAGACCTGTTTTGTCATCGCCCACCGGCTCTCCACCATCCAGAGTGCCGATCTGATTCTGGTTCTCAACCACGGCGATGTGGTGGAGCAGGGCACCCACGCCTCCCTCATGGCCGCCCGAGGCTTTTATTACAACCTCTACCGGGCACAGTTCGAATAAGAAAAACAGGCAGCCCCGGGCTGCCTGTTTTGGGTTATTTCAGGAATCCGTTGATGATCTGTTCCTCGGCCTCCTGCTCGGTCAGGCCCAGGGTCATCAGCTTGATAATCTGATCTCCGGCAATCTTGCCGATGGCCGCCTCGTGCACCAGAGAGGCATCCACATGATTGGCCTCAAGTCCCGGAACCGCCAGGATCTTTCCCCGGTCCATGATGATGGAATCGCATTCCGTATGTCCGGTGCAGGCGGTGTTTCCGACAATCTTGGCATCAAAGCGCTGATAGGAATCATCCCGTGCCACGGAGCGGGAAACCACATCCGCACTGGATCCCTCGCCGTTCAGCCGGATATCATACGTGCTGAGAGCTCTCTGGCTGCCATGGGTCATGAGGCGTTCGCGCACCACCAGTCGGGCATTGGCCGCCAGTTCCGCCGTCGTTTTGCGGTCCGTGTCATCCACGCCCTTGATCTGCACCATTTCCATCTCCATGGAACTGCCCTCGTCCATATAGACCTCTGTCCCGGGGTTCAGGATGCGCTTTCCCTTGCCATTCCCGGAACCGTAGTGCTTTTCCACGTACCGCACTTTGGCATTCTTCCCCAGATAAAACCGGTGAATGCCGTCGTGCTCGGAATCGTCGCCGCCGCAGTTGTCAATGCCGCATCCGGCAACGATGACCACATCGGCGTCCTCCCCGATGTAGAAATCATTGTAGACCACTTCCTTAAGTCCGCTCCTGGTCATGACCACGGGAATATGGACACTCTCGTTTTTCGTGCCGGCCTTGATCTTTATGTCAATGCCGCTGACACCGGTCTTGGGTATGATTTCGATATTCGCCGTGGACTGCCGTCCCGCGGCCTCCGAATTTGAGCGGATATTGTACGCGCCCTCGGGAATCTCATGGAGATCCGCCACCTCCCGCAGAAGACGCATCTGAATCTCATCCAGTTTCAGCATGAAATGACCTTCCTTTCTGTCCTCTGACGGTCTCCTACATCGACTTAATGCAGGAGGGCATTGCCGAGGCGGTGCCAATCAGCCCGGGGAGGATCTCCTCCCGGGTTCCCTGCCGCTCAAGCCGGCCATCCTTGATCACGACAATCTCATCCGCGATATTCATAATCCGCTCCTGATGTGAAATGATCAGGATGGAACTGCCCTTGATGTTTTCCCGCATGCGCTGGAACACCTGAATCAGATTCTGGAAACTCCACAGGTCAATGCCTGCCTCGGGTTCATCAAACACCGACAGGCTGGTTGCCCTGGCCAGAACCGTGGCGATTTCAATGCGCTTCAGTTCGCCTCCGGAAAGGCTGCTGTTGACCTCCCGGTCGATATACTCCCGGGCACACAGACCCACTTCCGAAAGGTAATCACATGCACTGGCCACGGAAAGCTGTTTTCCGGCCGCCAGACGGATCAGATCCAGCACCTGAATGCCCTTGAAGCGGACCGGTTGCTGAAAGGAAAATCCGATTCCGGCACGGGCACGACGGGTAATATTCCAGTCGGTAATATCCTCTCCGTTCAGGAAAATCTGTCCGGATGTCGGCTTTTCAATTCCGGCAATCAGCTTTGCCAGGGTGGACTTTCCGCCGCCGTTCGGCCCGGTAATGACCACCAGCTTTTCATCCGGCACCACCAGACTGATGTCGCGGATGATTTCCTTCTCCAGATCATCTTTCGCATTATAGGAGATATTTTTAAGTTCCAGCATTCCACTCATCCTTCTCTTGTGCTGATTCGGTCCACGGACCGGTTCTGACCCGTCCCGGGCAGAATTTCTGTTTTCCTTCCGGGGTGACCGGCAGATGCCATTATACTGAATCCCCTGACACTTGTCCAGTCCCATTCAGACAGGCCGGGACCCGCTCCTGGCCCCCGTCTCCGGAAATCCGGTTCCGGCATGAAAATTCCGATTCTCACCCGGTAAAATTCGCGGTATAATAGGAGCATTCTGTGACCTGGGGGCAATTATGTTCTTTTTTCGTTCAAACCTTTTCTATCTGCCGGATCTTGAAACGAAGCGTCTGCTGCTCCGGCGAATCCGCGTTTCCGATGCGGCGGATGTCTTTGCGTACAGCAAGGACCCGGAAGTCGCCCGCTATGTTCTCTGGCAGGCCCAGACCGAATTCCGGGAGGCAAAGGACTACTGCCGGGCCATGGTCCGTCAGTACCGGACGGATGAACCCTCCAGCTGGGGCATTGTCGACAAGGGTTCCGGTCATCTGATCGGAACCATCGGATACATGGATTACAATTCCGGAAACCGGACCACGGAAGTCGGGTATTCCCTGGCCCGCTGGAAATGGAATCAGGGCATCATGACCGAGGCCCTCCGGGAGGTGATCCGGTATACCTTTTCCGAAATGGACATCAACCGGATTGAAGCGCAGCATGAAACGGAAAATCCCGCCTCCGGACGCGTCATGGAAAAATGCGGGATGAAAAAAGAAGGGATCCTGCGCCAGCGGCTGTACAACAAGGGACGCTTTGTCGACGTCTGTCTCTATTCCATTCTGCGAAGCGAAGCGGATCATCTCCTCAGGGACGGCTGATCCGCTGTTTATTTTTCAGCCTCTGCCGGATAGCTGCCACGGCCAGTCCGGCGGCCATCCCGCCAAGGACGTAAAGCCAGGCCCACTCCGGTGCCCCGTGCGGCGCATACACGTATCCCTGGACCGTCCGGAACTGATGGAGGCTGAATTCCGCCGCTCCCAGATGGAATTTGTTCAGGAAGAGGAACAGTACGTTCAGAAGCAGAATGCCCAGTCCGTGGTTCATCATGATGTCAAAGGTATTCCTTGAGGCAAAGAGCAGAAGCCGGCTGCGGGCAAGGAGCGGGGACACCAGCCTTGCAATGCGGAGATAGAAGGCAATGGCCAGAAAACTGCCCAGGTACAGGGCAATGGGACCGCAGGGAAAGTACGAAAGGTTGGAGATCAGGTAGGCATTCTCCGGAACGGCGGTGGTGTAGACCAGCCGGAGCAGCACCAGAATGATCAGGTACGGCGCGGAGGGACAGCGGTCCAGCTTTTCGAGGCGCTCCCGGTACACAAAGCCCAGGGCATATCCCGGGAGCAGGATCAGGGCCCTGTACACCGGCAAAAGAAGTCCCGGGTCCCTGCCCGCTCTCACCGCGGAGAGGATAAGGGAACCGGCCGCAAGCGAAAGGACCAGGGCGGTTATGTCCGGCACCGGAAAACGCCGCAGCAGGGCATAGAGGCAGCGGTAAAACAGTTTCATCAGGAACAGAGCCCCGATGAACCAGGCCCCCACGTTGTACGCAAAATGCTGCCCGTCCATAAGAGGCGCCGCCAGAACCGTATAAAGGGACAGAGGCTCCCCCAGGGTCATCCCGAGACCTTTTCGCAGGAGGGCGGCCAGAACGCCGTAAAACAGATTGTAGAGGTACAGCGGCAGGAGCAGATGCCGGCAGTCCCGTTTCAGTGCCTCCGCAAAAGGTCGGCCGGAACGGAAAAAATACCCGGAGCCAAAGGCAAACAGGATCATGTGAAAGGAATAGTAGCGAAACAGTCCGCCAAAGTTCATCAGCTCACCCTCCAGTGGAATATGCCCGTCCACCACAAAGAATATGGCCAGCACATACAGTGCCCGAAAGGTCCTGTTTTCCTCCTGATTTCCCATTTGTCTCTCCTCCGATCCGGTGCTGAAATGTGTCCGTCATCATATCACAGTTTCCCTGAAACTTCCACCCGATCCCGGGCACCGCCTGTGCAAACCAACTTTTATAGGTCTGAAACCGCCTCTTTGGAAACCCGGAAAACACCCCCTGCAGGCCTCTTTTCAGCCCCTGATTTTTCTCAAAAATGAATTTTTTATGTAAAATACATCATTTTTGTCAGTAGACGGAATTTTTTCTAACCGTATACTAAAGACAGATCATGAGTGCTGAGGGGAGCAGCCACTGGAAGGGGTGTTATTATGGTGAAGTTTGGGGAACGCCTGAAAGAAGCGCGTACCGTCAAACATATGAGCCAGCAAGCTCTGGCCGACATCATCGGTAAGAGCTTGAATACCGTCGGGCTATACGAACGTGGTTTACGGCAACCCAGTCTTGAAACACTTTGTCTTTTAGCTGACACGCTGGATGTTTCTGTCGACTATCTGCTCGCCAGAACCAATAACCGGCATTCTGTATATACAGATGCGGCCGAGCGGGATCTTGAATCCCGTATTTCAAGAATCGAAAGCAAAATCGGCATTGAATAATCCGCATAACAAAGAAAGCCCTGAGGGCTTTCTTTTTTTGCATTTGTCAGCTCCGCCGGCGCAGGCCTTTGGGGTAGTGATTCTTGATCATCCCGTCGGAATACTTTCCCCATCCCAGGGAAATTCCCTCATACTGAAGGAGCACGTATCCCTTTTCCGCGGATTTACGAAGGGTTTCCCCGGCCTGATACCGCTGCATTTCCTCCCAGGTCAGTTCCAGGGCCGATGTGGTTTCCCCGGCGGTGAGGGCCATTCCGGCCGCGTGATCCGGTTCCAGCATCCGCCCCTGCAGATGACAAAGAGCCAGTCCTGCCCTCAGCCAGCAAAGACCGCTGAGCATTTCCGGCACAATGTGGTCCGGCAGCTGCCAGATCATGCGCCCGTCCGGATACAGCCGTTCCCCCGGAATGCTCCCGGTGCGGAAGATGTCCGGAAGCCTTTGCACCTCCGTGCTCCGGCGACCCCCGCTTCCTTTCCGGAAATCCTTTCCATTTTTCCGGAGTTCATCCTCCTCCCGGCAACAAAGCAACGCCAGAAAATGCCCCTCTCCCTCCGTTTCGTGGGGGAACAGATGCTGCATGCCCGTACCGGCCGCGGGCAGTCCCGGCAGCTGAAAGGGAACCGCCGAAAAGCCGGGATGCACCTCCAGAAAGCGGGCCAGCACCTCCTCGTTTTCCGTCCGGTTAAAGGTGCAGGTGGAATACACCAGTGTCCCACCCGGTTTCAGCATGCGAGCCGCCGCCCTCAGAATGTCCTGCTGCTGCAGAGCACACTGGGCAGGGCTGTTTTCATGCCACTGGGTCCTCGTCTCGGGATCTTTTCGGAACATGCCCTCCCCCGAGCAGGGGGCATCCACCAGAATCCGGTCAAAAAAGGCCGGAAAGCGTTCGCTGAGACGCTCGGGGGTTTCACTTATGACCAGGCTGTTCCGGATGCCCATCCGTTCCATGTTGGAGGAGAGGATTTTCGCCCGGGCCCGGTTCGGTTCATTACTGACCAGGACCCCGCGCCCCTGCATGCAGCCACCGATCTGCGTACTCTTTCCGCCGGGCGCCGCGCACAGATCCAGAATCCGCTCCCCCGGCCGTGCCCCGAGCAAAGCGGCCGCGCTCATGGCACTGGGTTCCTGAATATAGTAAGCCCCTGCCTCGTGCAGAGGACTCTGGCCGGGACGCAGCGGCTCCTCATAGGAAAATCCGGGGGCCCACTGCACCGGATGGAGCCTTTCCATGATTTCCGTTTCCGTCATTGGACCGCTGTGGGCGGCCCACTCCGATGCCAGCCACTGACGCTCCGCCTCCCGGTTTTCCGGAACACCCGCAGGCCTTTTCAGTGGGTTCATCCGCAGGCCTTTCATGGCCGGCCTTTTCATCGCTTCGAGATACGCAAAAAAGTCTGCCTCACCGAGCAGACTTTTCATCTGTGTCAAAAAAGCTTCCGGAAGTGAATATTCAGTGCTTTGCCTGTTCAAATCATTCCAACCTCCGTGTTCCCCGTCAGGACCGCACAGACCCGCCTGTTCTGTTCCGTTCCGGACTCGATCAGATACATCTGTCCGATTTCACAGGACGAATTGAAAACCGATTCCTTCGCGGTCAGAATGCAGAAAATATTCTTCGATGCATTGCTGACCATGTGTCTGAACTCAATGCTGGGCGGATTCAGTCCTTCCTTGCTCATCCGCCTTGCAAACCGGCGGTAAGCGGTGTTGGCCTTTGCCGGGTCATGGAACACCTCGTTTGACAGCACAATCTTGCAGATTCCTCTTTCGATACTGCTTGTCGTCTGATAACGACCGTCCCACTTACGGTTTTTCGGCCATGCAATTACCTCAACTGCCGTTTTTCCCGTCTCAAATGTTCTCACTTGCGATCCCTCCCTTCTCACCTGAATCCAGGCTGTTCACCATCCATGTTTTACACGACTGCTTGTGCGTCATTCTAACATAAAGGGAAAGAAGTGGAAAGAAAACCGGGAAAATACCGGGAAATGTGATAAAGAATACGGGTTTTAAATCAGTACTTTTTCACCGAAAAGCAGGATTTCAAGCGGTTCCCCGGAGAGGCGCATGACCCTTGAACCCTCCCGGTCCGTGCGAATTTCCAGCTGTCTGCCCCGGAACACGATCCGGAAATTATACCCCTTCCACCCCTCGGGCAGCATCGGGGAAAAGGAGAGCTGCTCCTCCGTGACCCGCATTCCGGCGAATCCCTGAACGATGGACAGCCAGCACCCGGCCATGTCGGACATGGACAGACCATTTTCTGCCGGATCATCCGGTTCCAGCCGGGCAATCCGGTCAAAGAGCGCCTTTGCCCGCTCGGCGTATCCAAGATGCGCGGCCAGAATACTGTGCACACAGGCTGACATGGGGGTCTCATGCACTGTCATGGGCTCATAGAAATCAAAGTTCCTGCGAAGCTCTTCCCTGTCGGTCAGATGCTCAAGGAAGTAAAGGGCCAGGAGGGTATCCGCCTGCTGGAGGAAACAGGAACGGAGGATCCGGTCCCGGCTCCAGTTTCTGCAGATGGGACGCTCCGCCGGGCTCAGATCGGCAACGCTCCGCCGCTCCCGGTCAAGGAACAGATCCTGCTGCTCAAAGATCCCCAGGTCCTCATCACGGGGCAGGTACATGTCTTGGCTGATTTCCCGCATGCGGGCTATCTCCTCCGCCGTAACCCCGAGCTCCGCCCGTTTTTCCGCGGACACCTTTTCCAGTTCATCCGCGGTATACTGAAGGGCCCAGGCCGTCATCCGATTGGTGAAGAAATTGTTGCTGACATTGCTTTCATATTCATTCGGCCCGGTCACCCCGAGGATCATGAACTGCCCGTTCCGCCCGGAGCGCTGAACGCGTTCCATCCAGAACCGGGCAATGCCGGTCAGCACCTCAATCCCGCAGGTTTCCAGGTACGTCCGGTCACCGGTATAACGGGTATAGGTGTAAATGGCATAGGCCATGATGTTGTTCCGATAAATCTCCTCGCTGACCCGCTTAAAGTCGCCGTGGCATTCCCGGCCGGTAAAGGTGAGCACCGGAAAGAGGACACCCGGCAGGCCCAGGTCACCGGCATTCAGAGCGGCATCCCCCAGCTGCAGCCAGCGGTACCGGAGCAGATTCTGGGTGGTGAACTGACCGACTGTCGACAGGTACATGGGCAGGGCGTATGCCTCCGTCTCCCAGGTGGCCGCGCTGCAAAGATCGCCCGCAAAACCGTCCGGACCGATATTGACGGACTCATCCTCCCCGTAACAGGTGGAAAACATGCGGAACAGACTGTACCGGACTGCCTGCTGGGACCGCTCATCCCCGTCAATCTGGATATCCGCCTTCTCCCAGCGCCTTGCCCATTCGCGCTCGTGTTCCCGAAGCAGCGCATCATATCCCTCACTGAGGGCCGCGGCAATGCCCGCCCGGGCGCTGTTCAGGATTTCCCCTTCGCTGTGGTCACGGCTGGTGGCCACACAGACAAACTTGTCACAGCCGACCACATCCCCCGGAACGGAATCAAAAAGCAGTCTGTGGACAATTTCATCCTCATCCGTATCCGTCCGGTCCTTCCGGACCTCCCCGACGGGAACCACCCCCATGGCCGTGCAGACCGTATACTGCGGCACGCCAAAGGGATTGACCCGGGTTCTGACGGTCAGGTACGAAATGTCCGCTTCTCCGTCCTCATCTGCGTCGATGCAGTCCCAGTACTCATCCTGCTCATCCACCGTGACGGCCGGCAGAAGGGTCACCCGGCAGGGATAATCCGCGTACACTCTGCACCGGATGGCCAGCAGTTCCGGACGCACCGCGGACACAAAACGCTCAAACCACACATGTACAACCCCGTCCTCGCCGGAGATGATGAACTCGCGGATGAGCAGTCCTCTGCGCATATCCAGTTTTCTTGAAAAATACTCGACCCTGTCCTCTGCCAGATCGATGTCTTCCTTGTCGATTCGGATTCGAAGGGAAATGGTGTTGAGAGAACCGACCGCTTTACCGGTATAAGCCGGGCAACCAGTTTTCCGTTTTTCCGGCTCTGTCCCCTCCGGCGTCCAGATTCCCGCCAGGTAACATCCCCCGAGATGATCCCCCGAATATTTCTCCTCAAAGCTGCCCCGCATTCCCATATGCCCGTTTCCGATGGACATGACCGATTCGGTGAAACGCATCTGCTTTCCGTGCAGCTCATTTTCCTCAATACACCAGGGATCTACTTTAAAGATGGGTTCCATTTCCGCCTCCGTCTCCCTCAGTTTTCCTCAACCGGGAGCTTGATAACCACTTTTTTATAGTATTTGGGAAACTCGTTGTGACAGCTCGTCTTGTGTGCATCACTGGGGAACATCATGTAAAACGTACCCGGACGAATGGCAATGGAGGTAGAGGGACCGTCGTAGTAATAGTTATCCCCGTTATTCTCAGAGGGCAGAAAATTGAGCTCGTGGATGTTGGCCCAGGCAATCCGTTCACTTCCGGTAATGCAGTACTGAATGTCGATGTACTTTCTGTGTGCTTCAAATAAAATACTGTCTTTCGGACGGGTTGTCCCCTCGGAAACCGTTGCAAACAGACCATTGTCCAGTTCATAGCGTCCGGGCTCCAGGTCAATTGCCTCCGCAATGAAGGAAAAAGCCTGTTCCATTTCGCTGTGCAGAGAATAATACCGTTTCTGTTCTTCTATCCGATCGATGATCAAGATGGTACCTCCCTCAATGTTTTGGTTCGTATTTATCAATAAAGCGATTCACCGCAAGGCGAATAACCTCATTTCCCTTTTCCATGTCCTCACGGGTCCAGACCCGGTTTTCCCCCCGGGCCATGGCCTGCATCAGTTCATTGCTGATCTTCGTGCTGTGATGGGAATAATCAAAATACTCCGAAAGATCCTCAATCCATTCCGTTTTCGAGGAAAAATCATAGATTTCCACATTCGGACAGGAAAGAAGCAGTTCACAGACCCGAAGACGTGAACGGAACTGCTGCTCGGAGAGGCCGCCTCTGGTCATCATGTACCAGTACCCCACGGAATACGGCGGCATGTAGATGAGAAAACGGGTCTCGGGGAACGCCTGAATGGCGGAGAGAAGATGCCGGGTGATGTTCTCCGTAGAGCGCTCAATGCGCGAATCCGCCGGCTGCATTTTCTCCTGTTCCTGAAACTGCACCGCCCGCAGTACACTCTGCTCGGAAAAGACCACATCCGTCCACTGGTACATGCTGTCCCGCTTTCCCTCAAGGGAGCGTCCGCGGTTGCGGAGAATGCCGGGAATCTTCACAAAGAGCACATCCCGGTTCAGCAGGTAGGAAACATCGTCAAAAGGATCCTCGTTCCAGAGATACCGGATGATTTCCTCATCATCATCCGGCGGACCCATGAGGCTGTACGCATCCACGGCCAGAATGGCCAGTTTCAGCGGACGCCTGGCAAGAATATGACTCAGCTGCCAGCCCATCTGGGAGGTATGCGATCCTCTCATGGGGAGCTTGACGGATGAGACGGAAAAGCATTCATCAATGACCGAGGGCATGCTCATCTCAATCATGGAGGTACCCAGAATCACGGCATCATAGGCATACTGACGGGCAATTCCCGGATTGTTGTAACTTTCCTGATCGTACAGGGGCAGAATTTTCGATTCCCGGTAATGCTCAAACGGATCGACCGCAAAGGTCAGCGCAGCAGAACCTGCCAGCGCAAGCACCACCAGACAAAGACAAAGCACAGTCCACTTTTTTGCCTCAATCCGCATGCTTTTTCCTTTCCCCCGTGCCTGATTTTACGTGCATTTTTCCTGGTTTTCAGGCCAAACAGAAGCACGATAATATTAGCGGTTTCACTCCTGCCTGTCAAGAACCCGATTTTTTCCCGAAGGCAGGTTCAAATCCCGGCAATCCCGGATCCGGCCCTGTTCAGCAGGACCATTTTACTCTTTCCAATTCAGCGGAAACCACGTATAATGAATGCCGTAAATCATCATACGTGGACCGTTCTCTGCCTCCCGGATCATTCCCCGGGGACAGGGAAAATGTCCGGAAAGGAAGCATTATGTCAAATACACCCACTCCTCACATCAGCGCCAAAGAGGGAGATTTCGCCCGCACTGTTCTCATGCCGGGGGATCCGCTGCGCAGCAAGTTCATTGCGGAGCATTACCTTGAGAATCCCGTCCTTGTGAACAACACGCGCGGTGTCCAGGGATATACCGGAACCTATAAAGGAAAACGGGTCTCCGTCATGGCCTCCGGAATGGGCATTCCGTCCATTTCCATCTACGCCTATGAGCTTTACAATTTCTACAATGTGGAGAACATCATCCGCATCGGCACTGCCGGTGGCGTACGTGAGGATGTTCATGTCCGCGACATCGTCTTCGCCATGAGTGCCTATACCGACTCCAATTTCGGCCGTCAGTACGGGTTTGACGGAAACGTCGCCCCCTGCTGCTCTTTTGACCTTCTGGTGAAAGCCAGAGAAGCCGCGGAAAAAATCGGGGTGAATCCGAAGATCGGCCCGATGTTTACCTCGGATGTTTTCTATAATGAATCCAATAACACCATGCTCCTCAAGAAACTGGGCATTCTCGCCGTCGAAATGGAAAGCGCCGGCCTTTATCTCAATGCCGCCAGAGCCAAAAAGAACGCACTGGCCATCTGCACCATTTCCGATGATATGAATACCGGCGAAGCGCTCAGTGCGGAGGACCGTCAGACCACCTTTACCCAGATGATGGAGATCGCCCTGGAGATCGCCTGATCATTTTCTGCTTTGGAAAGGACAAACATGCTGTATCGTCTTTTTGTTTCCTCCGATATTGAGGGAACCTGCGGGATTGCCCACTGGGATGAAACGGAACTGAGCAAACCGGAATCTGCCGCGTTTCGCCAGCAGATGACACGGGAGGTCAGTGCCGCCTGCGAGGGAGCGATCCGTGCCGGATGTGAGGACATCCTGGTGAAGGATGCCCATGACAGTGCCCGGAATCTGATTCCGGATCAGCTTCCGGAATCCGTCTCCATTTTCCGTGGCTGGGGCAGTGACATTCACTCCATGATGTCCGGCATTGACGGGAGCTTCACCGGCGCCTTCTTTACCGGCTATCACTCCTCCTCCAATACGGATACCAATCCGCTTTCCCACACCATGAACACCCAGAACATCTCCATCACCATCAACGGGATCCAGACCAGTGAGATGCTCATCAACCTGTATGCCGCCGCTCTTTACGATGTTCCGGTGCTCATGATCACCGGCGATGTGGGCATCTGTGAGCAGGCAAAGCGCATTTCCCCGAACATCTTTACGGTTCCCGTCTCAAGAGGCCGGGGAAACGGCTCCATCTCCATCCATCCGGCACTTGCCGTGAGGCGCATCCGGGAAACCGCCGAGGCCGCATTTGCCGAGGGCATTAAGCATCCGGAACGCTTCAAAGTGGATCTTCCCAACAAGTTCGATGTGGAGGTCTCCTTCATCCAGCACTATAAGGCACGCCGTGCCTCCTTCTATCCGGGAGTCCGGCAGACAGGCCCCCGATCCGTCCTCTTTTCCTCGGATGCCTATTACGATGTCCTGCGGTTCTTCATGTTCTGCCTCTGAAATTCCATACAAAAAAAGCATCATGCCGGGCATGATGCTTTTTCGTATGGCAAATTACGGCTGCTTGCCGATATAGGCGAGGATACCGCCGTCCACATAGAGGATGTGGCCGTTGACGAAGTTGGAGGCATCCGAGGCGAGGAACACGGCCGGTCCCTTGAGATCTTCCGTAGTGCCCCAGCGGGCTGCCGGCGTCTTGGAAACGATGAACTGATCAAAGGGATGACGGCTTCCGTCAGGCTGACGCTCACGCAGCGGAGCGGTCTGCGGGGTCTCAATGTAACCGGGTCCGATGCCGTTGCACTGAATGTTGGCCTCGCCGTATTCCGAGCAGATGTTGCGGGTCAGCATCTTGAGGCCGCCCTTGGCAGCCGCATAGGCGGAAACCGTCTCACGGCCCAGCTCAGACATCATGGAGCAGATGTTGATGATCTTTCCGTGACCCTTCTCGATCATGCCGGGGATACAGGCCTTGGAAACGATGAAGGGCGCGTTCAGGTCCACATCGATGACCTTGCGGAAATCCTCAGCGCTCATCTCGAGCATCGGGATGCGCTTGATAATGCCGGCGTTGTTGACCAGAATGTCAATGATGCCCACGTCCTTGCGAACCTTGGCCACCATCTCCTGCACCTGTGCCTCATTAGTGACATCACAGACATAGCCGTAGGCCTTGATGCCCTTCTCCTGGTAGGCGGCCATGCCCTTGTCCACCAGTTCCTGCTTGATATCGTTGAAAACGATGGTGGCACCCGCGTCTGAAAGCGCCGTGGCAATGGCAAAACCGATTCCATAGGAAGCGCCGGTCACCAGAGCCACTTTCCCCTCCAGGGAGAAATTGTTCATAAATGCGTTCATTTGAATCTCCTCCGTTTCACTCAGAAATCATTTTTTATAACAGATCCATGGGATCTAGGTTATCCATGTCATCAAAGTCCTGATTCTCGCCGCACATGCCCCAGATGAACGTGTAGTTGCTGGTTCCAACGCCGGTGTGAATCGACCAGGAAGGCGAGATGACCGCCTGTTCGTTGTGCATGATGATGTGCCTTGTCTCCTTCGGCTCACCCATCATGTGGAACACGATGTTGTTGTCCTTGAGATCAAAGTAGAAATACACTTCCATCCGGCGCTCATGGGTGTGACAGGGCATGGAATTCCAGTTGCTGCCCGGGGCCAGCTGTGTCATTCCCATACAGAGCTGACAGCTCTGCATGACGGCCGGGTGAATGTACTGGTTAATGACCCGTTTGTTGCAGGTTTCCGGCGATCCCAGAGGACGCTTGTTGGCCTTGTCAATGTCGATCAGCACATTGGGATAGGTCTTATGGGCCGGGCAGGTATTGACATAAAATTTGGCGGGATTTGCCGGATCCTCACTGGTCATCACAATCTTCTTTGCGCCCATTCCCACATACAGTCCATCATACTGCTTGAGGTTATAGACCTTGTCATCCACGCAGATACAGCCTTTTCCGCCAATATTTATGACTCCCATCTCGCGGCGCTCAAGGAACGTCTCACTGGCCAGCTCCTTGCATCCCACCAGTTCCACCGGCTGCTCAACGGGCATCACGCCGCCGGCAATAATCCGGTCAAAGTGTGAATAGGTGAATACCGCCTCATCCTTTTCAAAGATGGTCTCAATCAGGTATTCACTGCGAAGACGGTCTGTGGTGTAATGCTTCGCATCAAGCGATGCGGAAGGCTGGCGTACGGTTAGTTTCATACTACTTTCTCCTCCTCATAATATTGCTGTGACTTTCGACGTTGTATGACTGACAGAAAACCTGTTTTACCAAACCGGTGCAATGCACCGGGCCCAATCCTTTATGCGCAGCGACCAATCTCTTTCTAAGTGTCCGGCCGCTCCAGATCCCCCGTATCCCCCCGGGCATACCCTGCTCCCAGGATCATGTCCCTTGAAAGGGACACTGTCTTCCTGCCCACCAGGACCCCGACGGTTTCATCCGACGTTTCCAGAACCTGCACGTTCTTTTTCACCGGCTGTCCGGCCTCATCCAGGTAAATCAGGACAATCTTCCGTTTCTTGTCAAGGGAATAACGGAGAAAATGCTGCACACTGTCCATTATTACAGTCCGCTCCGGTAGATCCGGATGCCGTCCTTTTCATAAATCAGCTCATAGGTGTTCATCAGGCCCTCGACATCCACGATCATCTCTGCCCGTTCATAGTCGCTTTCGTAGATATAGTCGACCTGATACTTTTCAAGAATGTCCGCATGACCGGCCGGGTCCGCGTAAAACAGGATGCAGTCCGTTTTCTGCTCCCCGTAGTCAAGGCCGTGGAAGAACACATACAGATCGCTTCCGCAGATGATCTGACGGCCCGCCAGAGAACAGACCGGATTAATGTGCTGCTGGCCGGTCATGAAAACGGCTTCCCTGTCCGTATTTTCCTCAATCCACTGGCCCGCCTCCACGGCGCCGGCGGAGAAAAGCTGATAGGTAGAGACCGTCTCCCTGGCCAGGGACAGCGTGCCGGAGAGGACCGTTCCCGCCATAAACAGAGCGCACAGCACCACTCTGCCCCGCAGCCCTTCAAGGCGGCACATAATGACAGACCCGTAATCCGCTGCCAGCAGGACGCCAAACATATACCAGATGTAGAACAGTTTGTTGTTGTCGTATTCGTTCGGCTGGAAAATGATGAACTCGGCTACCGCATAAATGGCCGTCATGCCGAGGACGATGGCAAAGGTGCCGCGCCGGCGGCATTCCAGAACCGCGCAGATCATCAGGATATAGGGAAGGCCGGCGTTTTTCACCCAGAACCAGAAGTATCCGTCGATGAGCCCGCTGTTGCCGCTGTTGTTGACCCAGTTGAACTGGACACGCATCGCGCCGCCCTCCACCGTCTGCCGGATGGCGTTGCCCAGCAGCTGCGGCAGGGCCAGAACCAGGACAAGGCCCAGGTAGATGCCGGCATTTTCAAAGACGGACCGGCGATCCCCTCCCTCAATGAAACGGGCAAGAATATATCCGCCGGAAAACAGCCCCAGTGCCAGAAACGTATGGGTATGAATGAGGGGCAAGGCCCCCGCCGTCAGGGAGAGCAGCAACAGGCTCTTCCTTTTTCCGTTTTCAAAGGTTTCAATCAGGTAGTAAAAGGCCGGCAATACCATGGCCCATCCGCCCAGCAAAGACCGCTGGGGAATCATCAGGTCCGCAATTACGTTGGAAAAGCGGAGATTCAGTTCCGGCTGATTGGCCGGTGTTTTGTAATACCCGGTAAAGATTTCCAGGATACGCTCAAAGTTGTCCCGGAAGGCCAGATCAAAATCGTACAGAAAGCCCAGACCGCCGTTGAGAAAGAAAAACAGAAACGCGGCCGTAATGGCGACGGGACGGTTACCCAGAATCCGTCTCCCCAGCAGGATGAACCCCATATAGGTGAGGAACATCAGGTAGGTTCCGGGCAAAGCAACGGCCAGATTGAGGGGCAGACCCAGGAGGGAAAACGTGGTGCTGAGGGAATCCGTCAGGTAGGGATAGGCAAGACCTGTCCCGTAGAGCAGATTGTAGGATGGCGGAAACGCGGAATCCCGGATGGAGGTGATGAAGGAGAGGTGCATACACAGATCCCCGTACGTGGACTGTCCGCACCAGGCCGAACCATCCGCCGCCGGCATCAGCATGTGGGTCCACTGAAGATACCCGGAAAACAGGGTAAAGGGAACGATCAGAATCCAGAAAAAACGGATAAACCGCCGGTCATCCTCCTTCGCCGTGACCGGAACAGCAGCCGTCTTTTTCTGCCGGCAAATAAGCGCAACCGGCACAAGATACACAAGGGCCGCCAGAATATGCGCCTTCACGGAGAAGCGAAGCAGGTAAGCGGCAAGGGCCGGGAGCCACATTTCGCTGATGACCCCCAGACACAGTCCCAGCCAGACCCGCGTCAGCGTCTTCTTTTCCGGAAACAGACGCCGGATGATCATTACACCGCCAAGGGCGAAGTAAACCGAATACAAAACTGCAATCATGATTATCCTACAGTCGGTTCAGAATCATAAAGATGATCTTGCTGTCAAACAGAGGCGCAAGTTTGGATTCACTGATGACCTTTCCAACCGCGTCAACGGGAACAACCGCCATGATCAGCGGAACCAGCGCAAAGAGAATGAAGATCAGCAGGATGCCCCGTATGCCGCCGAAGATTCCCCCTGCCAGGGCATCCAGATGCCGCAGGACCGGAAACTCAAACACATAGGCGATCATGTGCACCACCAGATTGGACAGCAGGAAAGCCACCAGAAAGGTAATCAGAAAACTGAGAATGGAAATGGACACATTGACAATGGTCCTGCTGAGGACCTCGGAAACCTTCTGTGTCTTTTCCGCAGCCGCTTTCCGGATTTCCTCGACAAACACCGTCCGGAAGCTGTCCGGCAGACTCACCTGACCGAGGAGATTGTCCAGCATGGACTGGCTGAGACTGCCGGCCGGAAGATCCGAATATTCACTGTTCCGTATTCGGCTTCCGGCATCCGTATAGTAGGTCAGTGTCCTGACCAGGGTCTCATTCTTTTTCAGTGTATCCGCCACCTGACCGCTCATGGTGGAGGCAATAAAGACGGAGAGGATGACGGAGATAATCCCCAGGATACTGCTGATAAAGCCGCGATACATCCCGTAAAGGACACTGATGGCGATCACGGCAATGATGATGATGTCAATGATGTTCATATTTTTCTCTTCCTGCGGGAACCTTTTCAGAGCGGAAGCTCCGCAATGTACACGGTTTTTTCCGAAACGAAATCATCGCGATATGCACGAATCACTGTCAGAGTGGAAGCTCCACGATGTAAATGCTGGAACCGCTTGCCACGACGGCGCGATTATCACTGATCATCCCCAGTACATTGGTCAGCGGAATATCCAGCGGATAGGCGGTAAAGGTGGTATCATCGAACCGGCAGGCATAGATCGTATCCTGCGAAAAGCCGTAAATACACCTTGAACCCAGCAGGGCCGTAATGCATTTTCCGGGCAGGTGGATCATCCGGTTGACGTTTCCGTACATGAGCCGCACATTGCTGACCGTCAGCCCGCCGCTCAGTTCAATGGAAGGAATCAGAAGCTGATAAACCGTGTTTCCGTTCTTCCTGACATCCCTCAGAGTATAGCCGTAGATGAGGGTGGAGGAGGAATCCTCCACGGCGCGGTAGGTATAGTGGAGAATCTCCCGCGTCGTGACGATGTTCAGGATGCCGTTCACAGCGAAAATCTTGTAGGAGATATAGTCGCCCAGGGACGTTTTTCCGGTGGAAAGCCGTCCCGGCTGAAATGTCTGCAGCTGAGTGGAAATGACGGTACCGCTGGTATCAAGCCCCAGCATCCACATGTATTCGGTTGTCTGTGTACTGGAGGAGGTGGTCGCCTCAAAAAAGCCAATGTCGAGGAGCGTCTGGGCCTCAACGGGGATGTTGTCGATTACCCGGCCCTCACCGTCAATCACCGTGACGACGCCATTGTCCGCCGAGCCGATGAAGGCAGCACAGTAGGCCTTGCCCGCACTGGCAAACTGAATGCTGTCGGACATCTTGTTGTTATAGATCAGACGTCCCCTGCTGTTGAGAATATACAGTTCGTTTCCCGACCAGGCGACAATCTTGTTTTCCGCCGCATCGTAGTCCGCGTTTGTTCCGATCTGGTAACTCCACTCATTGGCACCGCTGGGCAGCACACAGTGAATGGTCGTCCCGTCATAATACAGAATCCGGTCATCAAAAGTGCTGATGTTCTGCGTAATGGTTGCCGCAATCTTCGTCACCCGGCCGATGCCGGCCCGGCCTCCCTGATCCAGAAAGTTTAAGACCACCACCACGAGGAGCGCAGCAACCACCGCCACAACTGCCAGAACGCGGATCAGTCCCCTGATGTTTTTCTTTCTTTTCTTTTTTCCCGCAACGTAACTGAACTTATTCTCCGATGTTCCACCGCCGCTGGTTACATAGCGGTATGTTGCTTGTTTTCTGTCCATCTTTCTGTGATTATTCGCTTCTCACTGACAGGAGCCGGCCGTTTTTCCACTTTTTAGAAATACACAGGTCTGCACGCTTGTGTCTTTTCTGAAAAGTCCCGTAAATCTGCCTTATTTCCTGTTTTCCAAATGACTTTTCCACCCTGAATCCACAGATTTCGTTTTAGTTTTCAACAGGGTTTGTGGAAAAGTGGAAAACTTTGTGGATAAAATGTTAATTTCTGTGGAAAACTGTCTATTTCTGTGTCAACATTCCCTTTTCTACCTGAAAAAGAACACCGTTTCCTGTATCGCCAAGATCCGAAATGTCCGTACAGGTGACAAACGTCTGAATCTGGCTGATTCTCTCCCCCAGGGCCAGACGCCTGTTCATGTCCAGTTCACTCATGACATCATCCAGCAGCAGAATCGGGTTTTCCCCTTTTCTCTCCGCCATGAAGGAAAGCTGTGCCATCTTGAGAGACAGAACCGCACTGCGCTGCTGTCCCTGAGAACCGAACACGCGGGTTTCCTTCCCGTTGATGCGAATGCTGATATCATCCCGGTGGATGCCGCACCCGGTCGTCTGGCGACGGATATCATCCTCTCTTGAGGCAAACAGCTGTTCCAGCATTTTCTGCCGGACATCCTCCGTGTCTCTGAAGGCGGACACATAGCGCAGCGTCAGTTCCTCTTTCCCGTCTGTCAGATGCCGGTGTTCACTGGCCGCCAGGCGGGACAGATGCTCCGTCGCCTCCATGCGCCGGGCCGCCACCTCCGCACCGTACTGCGCGAGCATTTCATCCCAGGGATCCAGCGTCGGGCGAAGGGACGGTTTCTGACTGACCTCCCGCAAAACCGCATTGCGCTCACTGAGCGCCTTTGCATAGCGCTGGAGATGGTAAAAATATACCGTGCTCAGCTGAGAGAGCAGCATATCCAGAAAGCGCCGACGCTCGGCAGGTCCTCCCTTGATGATCAGCAGATCCTCCGGGGAAAAAAGGACCCCACAGAGATGACCGAACAGTTCCCCGATCCGCTCCGCCTTCCGTTCCCCGATTTTGATGTTTTTCTTCTTTTTCTGTCCCCGGGCAAGGATAATCGTGACCTCATGGGTTCCATCCTGCTGGGCAGCCCTGACCGTCACACGTCCAAAGGGCTGTTCCCACCGGATCATCTCATCGTCCCTGCTGGTTCTGTGACTTCGTCCGACGCAGCACAGGTGGAGCGCCTCGACGATATTGGTCTTCCCCTGCGCGTTGCTGCCGATGAACACATTCATCCCCGGACCGGGAGTTATCTGCACTCCCTCATAGTTTCTGAAATCCTTCAGAATAAGGGAATCCACTTTCATACCAATGCCTCGCCTGTCTCAGGATACCCGGACGGGCAGAATCAGATACCTGTACCGGTCATTCTCATCCGGGGGGCAGATAACGCAGGGATTGACGTTCTTCTTGAAACGGATAACGATTTCCTCATCGCTGATGCTCTTCAGGATGTCCAGCATGTACTTGACATTGAACGCGATCTCAAGGTCCTTCCCCTCGCATTCGATTTCAATTTTTTCCTCCATGCTGGTATTGTTCATGAGAATGACCAGAAGTCTGGCGTAACTGTCGATCTTGAGGGTGGCCAGATTGGACTTTGACTCCCGACCGACCAGCATGGCCCGGTCCATCGAATTCATCAGTTCCACCCGGTTAATCGTGATGCGGGTCATGAAGTCATCATAGATGATCTGCTTGTACGGCATATACTCCCCTTCAAGGAGCCGGCCGATCATCTGGTTTTCCCCGATCCGGAAACTGACATGACTCCGGCTGAAGGTGATGGTCACCATGTCCTCCGTATCCGAGAGAATCTTGGCCACATCCCCCAGGATCTTTCCGGCGATGACCGCATGAATTTTCTCGGACAGAAAACTCAGTTCATCCTTGCAGATGGCCAGGCGATACCCGTCCAGCGCCACTACCCTGATCTCTGAATTCTCAATTTCAAACAGACAGCCGGTCAGAACCGGACGGATCTCATCCACGGCAACGGAAAAGAGCGTTCCGTTAATCAGCCGCTTCAGCTGTTTTTCCGTCACCTGAAGCGTCTGTCCCTTGATGGTGGGCAGTTCGGGAAATTCAATGGCGTCCATTCCGGCAATGGTCGTTTTGAACTGGAAACTCTGAATATAGGCAACGTACCGTTCATTGACGCTGATACTGACCTCTGTCCCGGGTAACTTTCGTGCAATCTCACAGAAAAATCTGCCCGGAAGGACAACGCTGCCTTCTTCCTCGACGCTGGCATTCACGTGACACTCGATTCCCATGGCCATATCGGTTGAGGTCAGTATGATGGAATCTCCCATGGCTTCAATCTGAATGCCTTCCAGGACGGGCTTGGCGGATTTGACGGGGATGGCGTGGAAGGCGATGGAGAGGGCTTCGTTCAGCTCTGCAACATTACACGTAAAGCGCATACGTTCCTCCATGTGTGTAGATGTAGTATATAGGAATAGTAGTAATGGTAATAGAGATGTGGAATATGTGGACAAGGTCCAAAAGAAAGACTGATAAAAGGGAAAAGTCCTGTGGAAAAGTGGATGAAAAAGCAGTGGAAAACTGGCCGTTAATCCACAAATTATCCACAACATCTGGTATTGTGTGACCGCAGACGGGAGGCAGGCGCCTGAGATGTGCCTCATCAGGAGACCTGCGAAATCCTCCATCTTTATTATGGGGACAAAACGGGAAAATGTCAAGAAAGGAGTTAAGAAAAGGAACTGAATTTGTAAAAGGCCAGGTGTCGGGGTCCGGAACGAACTTGACTTGTAACAGCGGGCTAATTATAATTCGCCGGGGAGCGGGAACATTTCCCGTTCATCCGGGAAAGACAGCGCTCAATGCCGGGGCAGTGAACGGAGTTGACACCGGCCTGAGGGGACAGAGGTGAAAAGGATGGAAATCATTGCCAGAGTGGAGAGCGCCTATGATGAGAAGTTCGGAATTCCCAGACAGAGCGGTCTGGCCGGCAGTTCCGTGGAACGGATTGTCTTCGAAAAGAATTACCGCCAGATGGAGGCGGTTCGGGGAATCGAGGGCTATTCCCATCTCTGGATTCTGTGGCTGTTTTCCGGAATTGAACCGTCCTCGCCGGAGCATTTTACCGCAACGGTGCGTCCCCCGCGTCTCGGAGGAAATGAGCGGATGGGAGTATTTGCCACCCGTTCACCCTTTCGGCCAAACCGGATCGGTCTTTCCTGTGTGCGTCTTCTGTCCGTGGACCGGACAGGCGAGGAGGCACCGGCCCTGATCGTAAGCGGCGGGGACATGCTCAACGGAACGCCGGTGATTGACATCAAGCCGTATCTCCCCTATACGGATGCGCATCCGGAGGCACTGAGCGGGTTTGCGGACCATTCCGCCGGCAAACTGTCGGTGCATTTTCCGCCGGAGCTGCTTGAGCGCATTCCCGAAAAAAAAAGGCAGGCGCTTCTTGAAGCGCTTGCCCTTGATCCCAGACCCGGCTATCAGGCGGACAGGGAACGGGTATACGGAATGATGTTTGCCGGAATGAATATCCGTTTCACGGTGGACAGAGAGGTACTCACCGTGTGCTCAGTCGGGGTCTGATTCAGGCGGATCTGCCTGCCAAGCGGTTTCCTCCGGCTCTTTTTCCTCTTCGGTCTGATCATCGCTATTCTCTTCGATGGGATGATCACGGAGAAAGTCAAGGAGCTTCTGGTCCGGCGCCATTCCCTCGGATTCCGGGATACTGACCGATCCCTGCTCTCCCGCTTCAAGGAACGTCATGACCTTGGTGGTGCTGTTTTCATTGTTCATGGCGAATCGCTTGACCACATCCCCGCGTCCCTGAAAATGCATGGGGATCAGGATGCGGGGCTTGAGGTTCATGAGGAAATAGACGGCACCTGCATCATGCATTCTTCCCTGACGCGGATCCACGGGAAAGAAGGCGATGTCAATGGCAGTCTTTTCCCGGATGAGCGGATCAAGACACCGGTAGAAATCCCGTTCGGCCGCTTCGATTTCCACAATGGTGGATTCATCACGCCAGTGCCAGAGGTTGAGATTTCCGGCATGGAACAGGGTAATGCCCGATATGGAAATCAGAAAGGAAACGCCCTCATCGGTGGAGTCGCAGGCGGTTACCGTCAGATCACCGTCGGTGACCTCATCACCCGGATTCATATGGATTCCCTCACAGGATTCAGGGAGATCAAATCCGAGGAAAAAACGGGTATTTTCAGGGACGATGGAATAGATTTCCGGATCAAAATGCTCCTCATGGTTATGGCTTACAAAGACGTAAAGCCGTTCAAAGGTGCTGAGCATTTCGGCATCCGGCAAAATCCGTTCATCCGCGCCTGTGCTGCTGGCATCGAACAGAAAACCGGTTTCGTCGTACCAGACCAGAAATCCGCTTCCTCCCAGGTAACGGATGGAGATGTCTTTCACAACGCAGATCTCCTTTACATAGATTTCAGTCTTATTTTATCTGATTTTCTCCATATGTCAATCTTTTTTGCACAATTTAAACCATTTATACTCCATTTAAGACACGAAAAATGGAATAATCCGGGGAAAATACACCACTTTTGTAAAAAGAAGGGCAGTTATGCGATCAATTGATGTCTATGATTTTGACGGAACCATTTACCGGGGGGATTCAACGGTGGATTTTCTCCTGTATCTGGTCGGGAAAAGAAAAAGTTTGCTGTTTCGGATCGTCTTTCTGATTCCGGCAGCGATCCGTCTGCTGCTGACCGGAGATCTGACCCGGTTTAAATCCAGTCTTTTCGGGCAGCTGGCGAAAAAGGTGGATCTTTGTGCGGAGGGGGAGGCGTTCTGGCGGGAGAGTGGTGCCCGGCAGAAAATCAATGCATGGTTTATGAAAAGGCCTTTGGATGTTCCCGCAGTCATTGCCTCCGCTTCCCCGGAATTTGAACTCCGATGGATTGCCGGTGAAATCGGGGCAGATGATCTGATCTGTACCCGGGTCGACGCAAAAACCGGTCAGGTGATCGGCCAGAACTGTAAGAGTTCGGAAAAAATTCGTCGGATCCGGGAAAAATATGGTGAAGTTTCATTCAGGTCCATGTATACTGACAGCATCCGGGCAGACCGGCCGCTGCTTGAACTGGCAGAGAACCGATATCTGGTGAACCCGGAAAACGGGGAGGTACGGCGTCTTGCGCCGGAGGAACTTGGCTGAGTATAAGAGAAAGGATGCGGGAAAGACCGGAGGGATTCATTCCCGCAGAAATCGGAATCATGCTTGAGAGACTGACGGAGGGTGCACCCGTTGTTATTCTGGACCTTGAATGGAATCAGGGAAGTTTCTATACCAATCCGCGGATTCCGCACGAGATCATTGAAATCGGTGCCTGCCGGATTGATGCGGAGGGCCAGATCGGGGAAAAGTTCAGCCGAACGGTAAAACCCCAGATCTACCGGCAGATTGACCGGCATATTCAGAAAGTGACGGGAATTACGCAGGAGGAGCTGGACCGGGGGGAGCATTTTTCGGAGGTATGGAAGGATTTCATCCGGTTTGCGGAAAATGCCCGTCTGGTGACATGGGGCCGGGACGATTTTCCGGTTCTCAGGCGGAATGTGGAATTCGTTCAGGCCAGGATGCCCTTTGAGCCGCCCATTGATGCCCAGCTGCTGTTTGGGTCTCTGTTCCTTAACAGCAGCACGCACCAGATGAACCTCCACTCGGCACTGGAGGAAATGAAGATCACCAGTGAAATTCCGGCACACCGTGCCGTTTACGATGCGGAGGCCACGGCGCTGCTGCTTCCCCGGATCGATGAAAAGCTGAGGCAGCTGAATGAGGCGGATTTAGGTAGTCTGAAAGCAATTCTGGACAGGGAAAAACGGATTGCCCTGGCGAAAGTGATGACGTTCCCCACTTCCTATACCAGTTTTGCCGAGGCAATCATGGACAGGCGGGTGACACATTTCCGCTGCCCGGTCTGCGGCAGCCGGGCCAATTTTGCAGTTCCGTGGTTTGATGCCGGAAAGGAAAAGTTTGAGGCAGTGGCACGATGTCACAGTCACGGGTATCTTCAGGGAAACATGCATTTAAAGAAAAGCGCAAAGGGCAAGGTGGTCATCAGCCAGCGTTTTTCTCAGGCCAATGAGGAACAGGTAAAAACGATCAAGAACAAGTATCGCGCGTTCAAGATGATTCCGGAAAACAAACGTCATCACCGGCTTGAGATGCGGATCTGATCATCCGGTGCGAAAAAAGGAGGGTCAAATCCCGGTTGAGACTTGAGTTTTCCCGCGGATTTGATATAATGACAGTCAGTTAAACAGACCGGTACAGTGATAAGCAGAACACTGTTTCTGTTCTGCGGGCCGGCAAGGCCGGTTTCGGATTCATGAGAGAACGTTTCCGGAGCGCTGTCGGGTTTTCCATTTCAGGTCTTGTCCTGATTGATTACGGAGGAAATATGAAAAAGAATGTCTTTTTTGTTCTGCTGGCACTGATGCTCCTCGTGTGTTCACTGTGCGCGGCTGAGACAGCAGGAAATGAGGAGCTGCCGGTGACAACGGAATACCGGTGGTTTGTAAACCAGTACAGGAATGTGCGAACCGTCAAGGTTTCCTACTATGACAACGTCTATGCAAACAACCACGGCACGTACGGGCTGACGCCCTTTGCCTCCACGGTTCCGGCAGAGTATTTTGTCATGGATGAGAACGGAATGCTGGCGGTTGCCCCCATCGTCAACGATATTACCGATGCCATGCGTATTCGTCTCTTCGGTGCGGATATCGGCGAGACGGCCCTTCTCTACGGACAGTACTGCGAGCGAATCCGCGGGAAGAAGGGGAGAGTCGGTTTTTCCGGCATTCATGAGGGAATCGACTTTGTCAGCTTCAAGGGACTTCCGATTCATTCCATCCTGGACGGTGTTGTCACCAAGGCAGGCGACAGCAATGGAACGGTTGGTGTCTACAACGAGGAATATGACATTACCCTCCTGTATCTCCACTGCCAGAAGATCTCTGTCAAGCGCGGCATGGAAGTGAAAGCGGGAGACATCATTGCCCAGGAGGGCGGAAAAGGCATTTATGCCGGCTATGAGAACAATGTCAATTATGCCAAAGCCGGCATTGTCCATGTGCATACTTCGCATTACACACATGTGGAAATGCGCAAGGGACGCCACACCTCCTCGAACAAATACAGAAATACAAAGCTTGAGAGTGACTGTCCCTACGAGGTCATGCAGAAGGCGCTTGGGGTAACCGATTCCGGACGCGAGCCGGTCACGGAGGCTGCCGCGCTTGAGGCGGAGCGGCTGAGACTGGAGGCAGAGGCTGCGGCCAGAGCCGAAGCGGCCGCCGCCCAGGCAGCGATGGCGACCCCGGTTCCGACGCCCGAACCCACACCGGAAATTCTGATTGTGGACCAGGTCCCGGGAACCCCGGCCGAGGGATACGGATTTGATCCGATCACCAGCGCTGAGCCGTCCCCGACTCCCGCACCGGAGGGCACCAGCCAGCCGCCGGTGGAAGGAACGCTTCCTCCCACATCCATCTGATTAAAGAGCCATGCAATGCATGGCTTTTTTCTTGTGCGCGAGGCGAGCGCACGGCCTAATGGGTGAAAGTCCCTAATCCGCCCAGTTCAGCGGGAAGGATACAGCCAAAGCCAAGGGTGGCCCTGCGAAGGGAGCCTGGAGGAAGGTGGAGGCAAAACCCTGGCCTAATGCAGACTTGAGGCATACAGAGTTGGACGAAGCTGCAAGACAAGCTTAAGCATCCAATAGCTGAAACGTAAAGACTCTGTGTGTATAATGTGCATGGTCATCTTGCTAATTGTACAGGAGATTGGTTGCCTGTACACAGTGGCAGGATCGGCATAAGGGCGAAAGGACGTGTGAGTACCCTCGGAGATCTGGTGGACGACAGAGAGAGGTGACTCACTAAGAAGTAGACACACGCACAGCCAGAAGTCAGTTGGCGTCATAGTACCCTGCTATGCAGGCAAGGAACGCCACGGT